>JAISDF010000033.1 GCA_031265025.1 Spirochaetaceae bacterium | reverse complement strand
TGAACGCCGAAAAAATTTTCGATGTTGAGTATTTTTTCAAGGATCCGTCTTTTTATTACCGTTCGGCCAGGGATTTTATTTACAATATTGATGAAAAAGAAGCCTCCCTTGTTCACCGTACCCTTGGCCGGCTCGAAGAGCGGGGCCTCATACGGGGCGTGATAACCCAGAATATAGACCTTCTCCACCAGAAGGGGGGAAGCCGCACGGTGATTGAGATACACGGTTCCCCTTCGGTACACTACTGTCCCCGCTGCGTAAATTCCCGGGCCCTTGAGAAACTCCGGGAAAATCCCGCCGCCGCCGGTAGCGAAAATACTTCCATGGGCTTTGACGCCGCGGCCGCCCTGGTCCGCCGGGGAGAGATGCCCCGCTGCGGTTCCTGCGGGGCAGTGCTGAAACCGGCCATAACCTTTTTCGGCGAATCCCTCCCGCCCCGCGCCCTTTCCGACGCGGAGCGCCTGGCCCGGGAAGCCGACCTGCTGCTGGTCCTCGGAACCAGCCTCACCGTATATCCCGCGGCGGCCCTGCCCGAACTTACCCTCCGCTCGGGCGGAAACATTGTCATCGTGAACAACATGCCTACACCCCAGGACTCCCGCGCTGTTCTTAAATTTGAAGATTTAAGCGCTGTTTTTTCGAGTCTGGAACTATAGGCGGGTTTTGCCGCTTTCCGGCGCTTTATCTTTGTCTTTGTATAGACTATACTCGGTCCAGGAGGAATGAATCATGAAAAAAGGCTATGGCTTTTTCGCGGTCGCGCTTGCGCTTGCTGTTTTGGCTCCCGCTCTGAGCGCCCAGACCAAATCACTCAAGAGTATGAATCTTAGCGGCGCCACGGGACTGTACTCGATTCCCACAGGCCGCATAGGCTGGGAAAGATCCGCCGATGTGGGCCTTGATTTCGGATATCACACCATTATAGACGACAAGATTAATCATATCCCCGCTGTCAGCGCGAGCCTTTTCCACTTGGTTGAACTGAGCCTGGCCTTTGATATTCAGCCGAATATACCCAAACCCGGAAGCGGTGAATACGGGAATAACGACCTGCTTCTGGGCTTTAAGTTTCAGCTTCCCACGACTTCCACGGCTATTGCCCTTGGGGGGAGTTTTCAGGCGATAAATCTTGGCGATAGCGCTATTAACACAACGGCCTTCCAGATCTATGCCGCCGTTACCTATCCGGGGACCCTTTTCGGCATGCCTTCGGAAACAAGCGTCGTGGTCGGCAAAACCTTCAGGGAGCACAATACCAGTGATATAGACTTTGGCATGGGCTTTGACCTCGTACTGCTTCCCAAAATATTCCAGAATTATATTCACTGGATAACCGATTTTTCCAACTTTGATTACAGCGTAAACGCCTGGCCCAACTACGGTGCTTCGGCCGGCTACGGCGCCGCCGCTTACCGGGGTGTTCTCAATACCGGTGTACGTGTTGACATCGCCGCGGCCCCGTCGCTTTCAAAATACAAATTTGCCATTGACGTTATGATTACCGACTGCTTTGATAAAGACCGGAATTTTTCTCTCGGCCTTACCGCGGGGATTCCGCTTAAATAGCCGGTCCTAGTATACGGTGCCGCCCAGAAGGCGGCGTATTATTTCCACGGCCATCCTGGCGGTCTGGTTCCGCACGTCCAGCACGGGGTTTACCTCGACAATCTCGGCGGAGCGCAGGAGGCCTGACGCGCCCAGTTCTTCGGCAAGGAGCAGGACTTCCCGGTAGGAGAAGCCGCCCGGAAGGGGGATGCCTACGCCGGGGGCTATCATGGGGTCAAGGGCGTCCATATCTACGCTTACATGGAGGCGCTGTACCCGTTCCCTGAAGAAACGGACGAGTTGTGCTGCTGTTTCGGCTATGCCCAGGCGGTCAACGGCGCTCATGGTGTAAACCCGAAGCCCGGCCTTGCGCATATTGTCCTTTTCGTAGGGGTCAAGGTCCCGTACACCCACAAGGGCGGTGTTTTGGGGGTCGAGTTTTCTGAAATTCCCGTTAAGCGTTATGAGTTCTTCCCGGCCGTAGCCGCAGGCGGCGGCAAGGGACATGCCGTGTATGTTTCCCGACGGGCTGGTCTCGGGGGTGTTAAAGTCGCCGTGGGCGTCTACCCAGAGGCAGCCCCAGGTTTCGCCCCGGTTCCGGTAAAAAGCGCCCAGCCCCGAAAGGGTTCCCAGGGCTATGGAATGGTCCCCGCCCAGCACCAGGGGAAAGATGCCTTCGTCCATGGTTTTTTCAACCTGGGAAGCGAGAACGGAACAGGCTTGGGCTATGGGTTCCAGGAACTTTGCCCTGGGGTCTCCCTGGTCAAGGTATTCCTGGGCCGGGGCGCTTACCGGGGGAAAGCTCTCTTCGCTTTCATGGCCGATTTCTTTGAGCGCCTCTTTGAGGCCCGCGAGGCGTATCGCCGAAGGGCCCATGTCGCTGCCCCTGCGGCTCGCGCCGAAATCCAGGGGCGCTTCCAGTACGCGGATTTTCATGACGCCCCCTTGAGCGCGGCGAGGGCCCTGCCCACCCGTTCTTCCGAAAGGCCGGGTCCCAGGAGCCGCAGCGATCCGAAAAGGGGAGGGCTTACCCTTGAACCGGTTATGGCGACCCTCACGGGCATCATGAGGTCTCCCAGTTTGACCCCTTCTTTTTCGGCGGCATCCTTGATGTATTGTTCCGCGTCCCCGTCGTTCATCAGGGCCATTTTGGAAACCAGGGGGAGGGCTTTTTCAAGCAGCGCTATGGTTTCGGCGAGGCCGGCTTTTTTGGGAAAGAATTCTTCGGGCGGGGGCAGGGGAGGCTCGGCAAAGAGATAGGCGAGTTTGGCCGGAGCCTCGCCGGGGAATACAAGCCGTTCCCTGATGAGGGACATGCCGGCGGTAAAGATTTTTTTCTGGCCTTCGTCAGGCTTGTCCCCGCCAAAGAGACCCGCCTCAAGGGCATAGGGCATGATGAGTTCGGCAAGTTCGTCGTCGCTTTTCATGCGTATATACTGGCCGTTATACCATTCAAGTTTTTTATAGTCAAAGACAGCAGGCGCCTTGTTGAGCTTGTCCAGGCTGAAAAGGCGGGCAAGTTCTTCAAGGCTGTACAGGTCCCTTCCTTCCTCATAGGAGGAACCCAGAAGGGCAATGTAGTTGACAAGCGCCTCGTTCAGATAGCCCTGTTTCCTGAATTCGTCAATGCTGGTCGCGCCGTGGCGCTTGCTGAGTTTTTTTCCGTCCTGGCCCATGACCATGGGAAGGTGGCAGAACACCGGCGCTTCCCAGCCGAAGCTCTTGTACATGATCACATGGAGGGGCGTTGAGGGTATCCATTCCTGCGCCCGCATGACATGGGTGATGCCCATGAGGTGATCGTCAACCACATTGGCAAGGTGATAGGTCGGGAAACCGTCTGATTTAAGGAGCACGGGGTCGGGATTGACATCGTCGTTCTTCCATTCAATATCGCCCAGGAGCCTGTCATGGAAACGGGTTGTTTCTCCCAGGGGAATTTTAAGCCTTATGGCACAGCTTTCGCCTGACGCGGCCCGCTTTCCGGCCTCATCGCTGTCTATGGTCCTGCAATGGCGGTCATAGCCTGACTCGCCTGAACGGGCCGC
>JAISDF010000180.1 GCA_031265025.1 Spirochaetaceae bacterium | reverse complement strand
AGCCTGTCTATATGTGGACACAATATAGACAGGCTTCCTTAAAATTATTTCTTTTAATTATTTTCTTGTGAAGGCGTTTTCTCCCGCGGCCTTGCCGTTGGCAAGGGCATCGGGAATGGCGTTGGCGCCTACACGGTTGGTGCCGTGTATGCCGCCGGTAACTTCCCCGGCAGCGTACAGGCCCCTGATCACCGAACCGTCCGCCCTGAGAACATGGCAGTCGGCGTCAACTTCCACGCCGCCCATGGTGTGATGGACCGCCGGCTGGCGCGGTGAAGCGTAATAGGGACCTTCAAAGATCGTAACTATATCCTCAAAAGACGCCCTTCCATACTGGGTATCCCTGCCGCTCCTGCACATGGCGTTCCAGTCGTCAATGGTCTTTTTAAGCGCCGCGGGAGGCATGCCAACTTTGGCGGCAAGTTCTTCCACCGTATCGCCCCGGAACACCTTGCCCATGTCTATAAGGTCGTTTATGTGCTGGCCGTATTTATTGAGCCCCTGGTCGTCAAGGTTGGCGTTTTTTCCGCCGGTTATGATATAACAGATGCCTCCGGTCTGCGCGAGGATACCCCTCATGAGTTCATCCCGGCGGGAAAGTTCATTTATAAAACGCACCCCTTCCTTGTTCACATAGAGCCCCGACGCCTGGCCCACAAAACCGCTGGTATTGCCGTTCTGGGGATCGGAAATCAGGAGCTGTATGTAATTCATCTGGATAAGATTTGCCCCGGCGGCCTCGGCCATGACGATGCCGTCGCCGGTGATGGTACTTACATTGGTCGTTTTGATTGAACTGTCCAGGGTAGCCCACTGGGTATTGTAGCGCTGCCTCATTTCAATATTGGCGGAAAAACCGCCTGAACAGAGGACCACGCCTTTTCTCGCGTTGACGACAAAATTGCGGCCGTCAAGGGCCTTTGCCTTTACGCCGCTTACCCTGTCTCCGTCCATGATGAACTCAGAGGCCCTGGTTTCATAGAGAATTTCCACGGGGACCCTGTCTTTTTCGATGCGCCCGGTAAGTACGCTGATAAAGCCCTGGCCGCTCTTCGCGTCCTGTATCTCATGGGAACGGGGATAGAGGGCGCCCACATAGGTAATCGGCGTATCCCGCCAGACGCCGCCTATCGCTTCAATATAATCTATGCTGTCCGCGGCCCGTTTTGTAAGGACGTAAACAAGATCGAGTTTCGCCTCATAGTCTCCCGCGGCCCAGGTCTGGATGGCGTGAAATTCAGGGGAATCAAAGAGGGTTCTCTCGCCAGACGCCTCATATAAGGCAAGCTGTTCCTTAACCTTGGTCTGGAGGGTCCTGTGCAGATCGCTCCGGGGAGCCTCATTGACAAGGCCCCGGACTATGGCCAGGAGGCCGTCAGTCATGCGGTTGTTCCCCGCCCGTGCCGGATCGGCCGCGTTGTAGCCTCCCCCGGCCAGTATGGTATTGCCGCCCAGAGAAGCGGTTTTTTCGACAATAATAACCGAAGCTCCCATACGGGCCGCGGCCAAAGCCGCCGACAAACCGGCCCCGCCGCCGCCTATGATGACCACATCGGCGGTCCTGGTAACGGTTTCCCTGGAACGGTCAACCCTGGGTATCGCTACCTGGCGCAGGGCGGCCACATCCGCGCCGGCCTTTCCAAGAGCGTCCTCAACAGCGCTGATGACGCCGGCGCTGGTAAAGGTAGCCCCGCTCACCGTATCAACCCTGAGCGACTGGTAGCGTATAATCTGACTGGGAATACGTTCCAGCGGGGTTTTTGAAAGGCTGGGCGTTTCGGTACAGGGGTCCACCGTGATACCGGTAATTTTGGCCTTGGAAACCGTAACATGAACGGTGATGGTACCGTTATTGCCCCTCGCCGAACCGGTATAGGTTCCGGGGGTAAACCCGCCCGTGTAACTCTGCCCGCCTCCCGCGCAAGACAGAACCAACCCCAGACAGCACAGAACCGCCGCCCATCCACTTCTCTTCTTCATACTTCCTCCTGTAAAAAATCAACAACCGCGCGGCAGAGCCGCAGTCACGGTTTTGCTTCCAATATAAGCTCTCCGCATTTTAGAATGAATTTGCGTGCCTTTATATAATTATTTATCGAATTTCGTTGTGATATTTTTAGAACATAGAATTTTTCCAAATTTGACATTTTAGACTAATTAAGTATATTAGACTTTATTGGATTGGTCAATAGAAACAGACAGCGCAAAGCGGCAGGTATGAATCCGGCGCGGCTCGACGCATTGAATTTCCCCGCCGGAACGTATACACTGGTTCCCGATGAATCTTGAGGCGTTTATTCTCGGGTCCGGCGGCATGGTGCCCCTGCCGAACCGTCATCTTACATCAGTGCTTCTCAGGCGCGAAGGGGATCTTTTTCTGTTTGACGGCGGCGAGGGGACCCAGGTTTCGCTGCGCCGCCTTAATCTCAGGTGGAAGAAAATATCGGCGATCTTCATAAGCCATACCCACGCCGACCATGTTACCGGCATACCGGGTCTTTTGATGCTTTCCTCGCAGGTTGACCGGGACGATCCCCTGTACATCATAGGGCCGCCCCGCATAGCCGAATATATCGAAGTCAACCGGCGCGTCCTTGATATGTATATCAACTACGAAATCATCATAAAGGAAATCGAAGGTCCGGGCCCGGTGTACAAAGGCGACGGCTTTACGGTGCGGGCCTTTCCCCTGCGGCATACCAAGCCCTGTTACGGGTATACGCTTGAAGAAGAAGCCCGGCCCGGCGAGTTTCACCCGGAGCGGGCCATGGAACTCGGCGTACCCAGAGGGCCGCTTTGGGCGCGGCTTCAGGCCGGGGAAATTGTCAAGAACGCGGACGGCGTTGATGTCCGCCCGGACGAGGTGCTCGGGCGGCCCCGTACCGGCAGAAAATTCTCCTTTGTTACCGATACCCTTGCCTTCCCCGAAATCGCAAACGAGGTTGCCGGGTCGGACCTCTTTATCTGCGAGGGTATGTTTGAAAAGGCCCTGGAAGAAAGCGCCAGGGAAAAGAAACACATGACCGCTTGCCAGGCGGCGCGCCTCGCGGCACAGGCAAAGGTGCGCAGGCTGGGGCTCATACATTACAGTCCCCGTTATACCGAATTCAACCTGAAACAGCTCCTCAAGGAAGCCAGGGAACTATTTCCCGATACGGTGCTTACCAGGGACAGGGCTGTGTTTCCCATTGAGTATATTGATTAGGAGGACTTCCATGATAGAGGTTCACGGCCTCTCAAAACGCTACGGCGATGTAGAAGCGGTCAAGGATGTTTCCTTTTCGGTAGGCGCGGACCAGGTCCTCGGTTTTCTCGGCCCCAACGGTGCGGGAAAGACCACGGTGATGAAGGTCCTCACGGGCTATCATTTTCCCACAAGCGGGGAGGCGAAGGTGGACGGCGTCTCGGTACAGGACCATCCTGTGGAAGTGAAAAAGCGCATAGGCTATCTTCCCGAAAGCGTTCCCCTGTACGGCGACCTGAGTCCCGCCGAATACCTCGGCTTTGCCGCCTCGGCCCGGCTCATTCCAAAGGTTGAACAAAAAAACGCCGTCTCCAGGGCCCTTGAGTCCTGCGGCCTTGGGGAGGCCGCCAACAAACCCATAGAAACCCTTTCAAAGGGCTATAAACAGCGGGTGGGCCTTGCCCAGGCCATCATTCACGACCCTCCCATACTCATCCTTGACGAGCCCACCAGCGGCCTTGACCCCAATCAGATTATCGAAATACGCAATCTTATAAAGGACCTTGGAAAGAGCAAGACGGTTATACTCTCCACCCACATACTCCAGGAAGTCGAGGCGGTATGTTCCCAGGTGCTGATCATCAACGAGGGGCGCATAGCCGCCCAGGGTACGCCCGAGGAAATAGCCCGTACCATGAAGGGGAGGGTTTCCTGGGACCTGGTACTCAAGGGAAAGAGCGCCGCCGAAACAGGGGAACTTTTCAGGCGGCTGGGGGACACGGTCAGGCAGGAAAAACTCCTTGACTGGGATGACAGGACCGTCTTCCTTTCGTTCTCCGCCGGGGACGGGACTGTAGACGGGGAGGCTGTCTTTGACTGGGCTGTGGCCGGGGGGCTCAAGATACTTTCGATGAACCAAAAACGGTTAAGCCTTGAGGATATTTTTGTCAAGCTGACACGGGAAGAGCGCGGAGAGGAATCATGAAAACACAAGACAGCGGGGCAAAAGAGTTTCTTCCCCGGCGGGCGCTGGCTCTCGCGGCCAGGGAGCTTTACTCTTCCAGTTACGCCCCGGCGGTGTACGGCATAGGGGTGTTTTTTCTGGTCTTTACCTCGGTATGGTTTTTTTATGTGCAGCGCTTTTTTGTCATGGGAAGCGCCAGCCTCAGGCCGTATTTTTCAGGCTTTCCCCTGGCCTTCATACTGGTCATTCCGGTCATAACCATGAAGAGCTGGGCCGAGGAAAGAAAAACAGGGAGCGTGGAGCTGCTGCTTACCATGCCCTTTTCCGAATGGGACCTGGTGCTGGGGAAATTCCTTGCTTCCCTCGGCGTGCTCTGCTTCTTCCTTGTTCTTACCGTTCCCGTGCCCTTGAGCCTCTTCCCCCTGGGGCGCTTTCAGGCCGGGGTGATAGCCTCGGAATATATAGGGGCCCTGCTCCTCGGTTCTTCTGCCCTGTCCCTGGGGCTGCTCCTTTCGAGCCTTTCCAAAAACCAGGCCGGGGCCTTTCTGGGAAGCGCCGTGGTCCTCATGACCATGATGCTTGTAAGCCAGCTTAATTTCACCTTCAATCTTCCGGGGTTTATCGGAAATTTCTGCAATTTTATTTCACTGCCTTTCCACTTTGAGAGTTTCTCAAAGGGAATCATTGATTCCCGTGACGGTTCTTTCTTTATACTGAGCGCCCTTTTGTTTCTCTTTCTCAACACCAGGGTCATCCTGTTCAGGAAGTGGAGTTAGCCATGAACAAGCGTGAAGCGTTCATACTGAGCGCCCTGGCCCTCCTGGCCATTATTCTGGCGTTTTTGGTAACACGAAGGGTCTTTTTCAGGCTTGACATGAGCGACAACAGGGCCTATACGATTTCCAGGGTTTCACGGGAACTCTACCGTGAACTTGAAGACAAGGTGCGGATAAACTATTTTCTCTCCGACCGCCTGGAGCGTATACATCCTGTGCCCAGGGAAATCAGGGACCTGCTCAGGGAATACGCCGATAACTCCCGTGGCAGAATCGAAGTCAGCGTACGGGACCCGGTAAAGGCCGGCCTTACGGATCTCATGGAAAGGCTTGGTATAGTCGCCACCCAGATAGAGACCGTGGAACAGGACCAGGCAAGCGTCGCGACGGTCTATTCCGGCATACTGATTGAATACCTCGACCGGCAGGAAGCGCTGCCCTTTGTGTTTTCGATTGATACCCTTGAGTATGATCTTACTTCCCGCATCAGAAACATGGTCCGGGAAACGCAGCGCGAAATAGGCGTCATTGTGGGCGATCCCGACAGAAGCTGGGCAGGCGATTACGGCTACCTTGATCAGGCCCTGCGGGGCGCGGCCTACAGAATCAGGGAAATAAACAGCGGAGACGAAATTCCCGGTGAACTCCCCTCGCTTCTTGTCATAGGCGGCGCCGGGGTTCTGGACGACAGGGCCCTCTACCGCATAGACAGGTACATACAGGGCGGGGGAAGGGTGTTCTTCTCCGTTGAAAGCGTCTCCATAGATTTTGAACAGGGCATAACGCCTGATGTCATTATGGACAGGGGCCTTCTGTCCATGATTTCGTTCTACGGCGCCACGGTACAGCCTAGCCTGGTTCTGGATCAAAACGCCCTGACCTGGCCCCTGAGAACCCAGACCGCCGGCGGCATGGTTCAGCTTCGCCTGATAAAATACCCCTTCTGGATAGGCATACGGCCCGAGACAGGCAGCAAGACCCATCCCCTTACCTCCGCGTTTAACGGCGTCGATCTTTACTGGGCAAGCCCCCTGGAACTCAATCCCCCTGAGGGCATAAGCGCCGAAGCCCTTTTCAGCACCACGGACCAGGCCTGGCTTATGACCAGGGATTTTGCCGCGTCTCCTGAAATGGCCGACTACCTTTTCAGGCGTGAGGAGCCCGACACCAGGGGGCGGAAAATAATGGCCGCGGCCCTCGCGGGGACCTTTCCAAGCTGGTTCAGGGATGTTCCTGTGCCC
>JAISDF010000226.1 GCA_031265025.1 Spirochaetaceae bacterium | reverse complement strand
GTCGTTCTACTACCGCTGGTATGCCGGCGGGACGTATGCCGGCGGAACAAGCGCCACCTATACGCCGGTTGCCGCCGATCTCAGCAAAACCCTCACCTGCCGGGTCTATGCTGTGGGCTTTGCCGGTTATAAAGAAAGCGCGGCCACCGCCGCCGTTGCCGCCCTTGCTTGGCCCAGTACGACCGCTCTGAGTCCTTCCGGTACACCGACAAACGGCAGTTTCAGCGCCCAAAGCGATGTATTCTGGTATTCGTTTACTGCTCCTTCTGCAACTTCTGTCACCATACTCGTTAATGATAAATATTACACCAGCGGCAGCCAAACAGCTTACGTTTCTGTTTCCGCATACAAAGCGGACGGGACGCCGTTTTTTACCAATTACGAAGTGCTTTACCCCGCTCATAGTGACGGCACGTTTAGCGGTTATACCGGTTTAGTCTATATCAAGATTACTTGGACCGACCGGGGCGATGCTTACGTTCCCAACGGGACTTTCACTGTGGATTATTCGGTAACGCCGTAAGTAAATGTAGGGTGCCAGCGCCGTGGGAGGCGGCATTTCCACGGGGGTAACGCAAAGACGCCTGGCGCTTTTTGGGGGGTAGGCGCAGACCAACGGGCTGCGCCGCAGGGGGGCCGGGAGCTATGGCGGCTGTTTGCAATCGGCGGGTGAGGAAACAGGCCCCCCTCCTTATTCCGATGCTAAAATCCGGCATGAGCGGCGGCGCCTTGTAAAGGCTAAAGGCGTATTATTTCAGATTGCCAAGCCCTTTTTGGATTTCGATATATTCCCGCTCACTAATTTGACAATTTGCGAACTTTACAAATTCGCCTTTGGTTAAATGTATTTGGTTTGCCATCAAATGAATTAAATTATCGCCGACTTCGTCTGCCGAATGGCTGAACTTTGTCCGTATTGGTGTGCGTGTGCCGTCTATATAAAACCAAAATACTTTATGGTCGGTGTTACTCTCCGCAAAACCTTTCTTGCAAAGATTGGATTTTATGTCGTTTGTTTTGAGTGTCATTTTATTTTTTCTTCTTTTGCGATAATTAAAAGTATTTGCTTCAGCTTTTGCGCCGATTCGTCCAGTTTCTCATCCTCTTCCAATGCTATGTCTTTCCATAAAAAATGGAATTCCTCAAAGACCGAATCAAACAATTCTTCGAGTGTTTTGCCCCAGCAGGTCATATCAAGCTGCGGGTCCTCGTGAATAAAGTATTCGTTTTCGCGCCTTACATTGATTTTATAGGGGGTGTTAAATACCAAAACAAAATCGTCAAACTCCATTCGTTCAAGTAGTATATATAACGAAATTAAATTTGCAAGGTGGTTTACAGAAGCCCTGCCGGGGCATATACTGGTGGGCATGAAAACCATCAGCGATAGTGCTATCTATGAGTATGTGATTCCGCGCTTTTTGAAATACGTTGGGTATGAAACTACCAGCGCTTATTCGGTGGACGAGACGCCGTCAACGCCGGGGCAGTGGGAGCTTGCCCGCGCTCTGGTAGAGGAGCTTCGTTCCCTTGGTGCCGGCGATGTGGAGCTTACCGGGCACTGCTATGTTGTTGCCCGTATTCCCCCGGCGCCGGGCTGTGAAGGTGCCGTGGGGTTTCTTGCCCATATGGATACTTCCGCCGAGACATCGGGGAAGAATGTAAAAGCTATAGTTGAAGATCCCTATGACGGCAGGCGCATTGATCTTGGTTCCTTTGTCCTTGATCCTGCCCTGGACGCGGACCTTGCGGCCCAGAAGGGGAAGGCTATTATTCATACCGACGGGACTACCCTTCTGGGCGCCGATGACAAGGCCGGTATAGCCGCAATCATGGGCGCGGCGGCCTGGCTGCTTGACCATCCTGAGATTCCCCATGGAACGCTGGAACTGATATTCACCCCTGATGAGGAAACCGGCAAGGGGCTTCCCGAATTCCCCCTGGACAAACTCAAGTCAACGGCCTGCTATACCCTTGACGGCGGTCCTCTGGGAGAACTTGAAACCGAGTGTTTTACCGCCTATTCGGCCAAGGTGGCCTTCCGGGGCAGGGTAATCCATCCGGGAACCGCCAGGGGTATCCTGGCAAACGCCGCCCTCATGGCCGCGTATTTTGCCGCCATGCTGCCCCGGACCGAGAGTCCCGAGGCCACCGACGGCTATTACGGCTTTTACGGTCTCAGTTCGCTTAAAGGGACCCACGAAAAGGCCGAACTGGAACTTATCATCAGGGACTTTGACCACGACAAGGCAAAGAAGCGGGTTTCCAGCCTTGACGCTTTTGCCGGGGCCGTAGAAGCCCAGTTTCCCGGCGGGAAGGTAACGGTTACTTCCAAACTTCAGTATCTTAATATGAAGGAAAAGATAGACCAGCACCCGGAAGTGCTTGAACGGCTCACCCAGGCGGCGAAAAACCTCGGCATACCCGTACATCTCAAGCCTATACGGGGCGGAACCGACGGGTCCAGGCTTACCGAACTGGGTATACCCACCCCCAACATTTTTACCGGCGGCAGAAATTTTCACGGCCCCGCCGAATGGGCGTCCATACCCGATATGCTCGCCGCCTCAAAGATGGTAATAGAACTGGCGCGGCTTTACAGCGGGGTCTAACAGTAACGCTCTGTCTACCCTGCAGAAAGCGAAAGGACACCGCAGGAACGTTTCAGGGGTCCTGTCAGGGGGTAAAGGCCCTCCTTGCGGAGGGCGCTTTTCCCCCTGCCACCCCTCCCTGCAATCGCTTGGCGTCCTTTCGCTGGGTGAGCAAAACAGAGCATTACCGGCTAATCTAAGGAAATCAAGGGATACTATCTGCCTCAAGGTTTCTCTTTACAGGATTCCGCTCTCATTTTATACTAGATTCCATGGATGTTCTCAGCGAAGTATTCCGGAACCTGATAAAAGAGGTTCTCTCCTTATTGAAGTCGGAAACGCTCATCACCGAGCATAATGTGTACCAGCAGGCGGTTCCCGAAGTACTGCCTTTCATCGACCGGATGATTGACGGCTATATACAGAGCGGGTCGGGGATGAGCGGCATGGAACACCTGGCCGACCTTTACGAAAAGGCCCGGTCAGGCAAATCATGCCTTCTTTTTTTGGAGCATTACAGCAATCTCGACCTGCCCCTGTTCAGTTATCTTGCCAGAAAGGAAGGGGGCGTTGGAAAGGATATTGCCGGCCAGTTGGTAGCTATTGCGGGGCGCAAGCTCAATGAGGACAGCGCCACGGTTGCGGCTTTCGCGGCGGGCTATACCCGCATTGTCATTTTTCCCAGCCGGGCCCTTATTGATCTCGATGCTGAAAAAGACAGGGAAGAACTTGTCAGGAGCAACGCGATAAACCGGGCCGCCATGAAAACCCTCAACAAAATAAAGTATGAAGGCAAGCTCATTCTGGTATTCCCCGCGGGAACACGGTTCAGGCCCTGGGACCCCGCCTCAAAACGCGGCGTCAGGGAAATCGATTCATATATCAAATCTTTTGATTATTTCTGTCCCATCGGCATAGCAGGAGAACTGCTCCATATACGCCAGGGCGATATGATGGACGACTTTATCAGCGGGGATGTGGTGCGCTATACGGCAGGCCCGGTACAGAGCTGCCGGGAATTCCGTGAAGGGGCAAGGGCAAGGGCCGAAGCGGACGGCATGGAAGACAAGAAACAGGCGGCGGTGGATGAGCTTATGAAGGTACTCGACGGCGTGCATGCCATCGCTGTGGCGGAGCGGGAAAAAATCCTGGCCGGTAATACCCGGTAGAACCCATTCAATATGAACATTACAGGCATGGATCTTGAAACCGGCAAGCCTCTGCCCCTGGGAGCGGTCCCTACCGGCAGGGGAATAAACTTTGCGGTTTTTTCCCGTTATGCCGCATCCATAATTCTCGTTCTTTTTGAATCGGACAAAGAGGACAGTCCCTGCCGGGAAATCGTTCTTAACCCCGGGAAAAACCGTACCGGCGATATATGGCACTGCCACATACCGGGTCTCAAGGCCGGAGCCCTGTACCTGTACCGGGCCGACGGCCCCTACATACCCGAAAAAGGATTCCGCTTCAATGTGCATAAGGCGCTCATCGATCCCTATGCAAAAGCCCTTACCGGCCTTTCCTGCTGGGACATGAAGGCCGCCTCGGGGTATAACGCCGGCGGCCATTATACCGACGCGTCATTTTCGTTCACTGACAATATCAGGAACAGCCCCCGCTGCGTTGTCATTGATAACGAGTTTGACTGGCAGGACGACCGGCCCCTGAACTATCCGCTCAGGCACAGCATACTCTACGAAACCCATGTCCGGGGTCTCACCGCCCGCGCCGGATCTGACGTGCGGCATCCCGGCACCTACCGGGGCGTTATCGAAAAGATTCCCTATTTCAGAAAGCTGGGAATCACAAGCCTCGAATTCCTTCCCATCCAGGAATTTAACGAGAACGAAGTTACCCGCAGCAACCCCGTTACCGGAAAGGCGCTGACCAATTACTGGGGGTATTCTACGGTGGCCTTTTTCGCGCCCAAACTCTCCTATTCCTCGGACCAGAGTCCCGGAGCGGCGGTAAGGGAATTCAAGGAGATGGTCAGGGAACTCCACAAGGCCGGCCTTGAGGTCATCCTCGATATAGTCTTCAACCATACCGCCGAGGGAAGCGAAATGGGTCCGACCATATCATTCAGAGGTCTGGATAACACTGTCTATTATATTCTTGACGAGAATAAACGGTACTACCGGAACTATTCGGGCTGCGGCAATACGGTAAACTGCAATCATCCGGTGCTTCGTTCCCTTATCCTTGACTGCCTGCGCTACTGGGTGGTGGAAATGCACATAGACGGTTTCCGTTTTGATCTGGGGTCCATACTGGGGCGGGACCAGGACGGCAGAATCATGGAAGACCCTCCCGTACTGCAGCGCATAGCCGAGGACCCGGTGCTGCGGCACACCAAAATCATCGCCGAAGCCTGGGACGCCGGCGGCGCCTATCAGGTAGGCTGGTTCCCCGGCGGGCGCTGGGCCGAATGGAACGACCGCTTCCGGGACGATGTGCGCAAATACTGGCGCGGCGACGCCGAAACCGCGCGGCATCTGGCCACACGGCTTTCCGGAAGCTCTGACCTCTACCTCAGGGACGGACGCAAGCCGTTCCATTCGATAAATTTTTTTACCAGTCACGACGGTTTTACCCTGAAGGATCTGGTAAGTTATGAACGCAAACACAATGAGGAAAACGGCGAAGAAAACCGCGACGGCAGCGACAATAACCTGAGCGCCAATTACGGAACAGAAGGGCCTTCCGCCCCGCCCCTCACAGAGGCGTTACGCGAAAAGATAATGAAGAATTTTTTTGCCACCCTTCTGCTCTCCCAGGGAACCCCCATGATGCTGGGCGGCGATGAATTTGGAAGAACCCAGAAGGGAAACAACAATGCCTACTGCCAGAACAATGATATCTCCTGGTACGACTGGTCGCTTCCTGAAACAAACCGGAACCTCTTCCGCTTTGTCAGAAAAATGATAGCCTTCCGCCTGCATCATCCCGCCTTTATGCGCCCCGAATTCTACACCGGCAGGGACGGTAACTATAATTCCATCCCCGACATAAGCTGGTTTGACGAAACCGGCACAACCCCCGACTGGGGAAAACTTGACAGGTTCCTTGCACTGAGGATGGACGGCAGCAAGGCCGAAATCGAGGCTGACCGGGACGACAATGATTTTTTCATCATGTTCAACGCAAGCGGCGGCGACCAGTTTTTTACCATCGTTCCCCCGGCCGCCGGCAAAACCTGGCTCAGGGCGATAGACAGTTCCCTTCCCTGCCCCGAAGACATTATCCCCGAGGGAACGGCCCTGAAAAGTCAGAGCCGCTATCTGGTCAGGGCACAAAGCCTTGCGGTACTTCTTTCATAAGGAGTTTGACATGGATAACAGCAGCTTTATTCTTGGCGTTGACCTTGACGGTGTGGTCGGCGATTTTTACGGCGCCATGCGAAAAATAGCCGCCGAATGGGTGAACAAGCCCCTGGAAGCGCTCACGCCCCAGGTATCTTTCGGCCTTGAGGAATGGGGCATCAATGAATTCGGCGGCTACGAAAAACTCCACCGCTTTGCCGTAACCCAGCGGGATCTTTTCAGAATTATGGAGCCCATCAGGGACGCCCC
>JAISDF010000176.1 GCA_031265025.1 Spirochaetaceae bacterium | reverse complement strand
CCTCCCTGGACATGGTGCGCGAAATTTTGGGCCTGAAACTGCCGATAAAAGAAGGGGGCATACTTGGCCGCCGTTTTTGGGCCGCCCTGGTACGGGGAGGCTATCAGGGCGCGGCCTATATCGCCGCCCTGACCCTGGGGGAACGGGGCGAAGGCCGGCCGGAGGGAACACATCATCTATGAGAAGCCATGGGCTGAAATGGCTCAGTATACTTTTTCTCATTGCCGCCGCCGGGACAGCCTTTGGCCAGGCCGGGACTCCCGCTGTCCTCAGCCAGGAAGAAACCTTAAGACGCCTGGGCGCTACCATGCGCTGGGACCCCTTTTTCTGTTCGGGGGTCCTGCTCAGCGGGGAACATTACGCTGTTTTTGGCTCCGGCAGCCCCGGCGAATCCGCCCCGGTGCTTCTTGACGGCAGGGAACTGCTTGACCTTCCCGTCCCCTATCTCAATGGGGGACTGCTCAATTTTCCCGAAGCCTTTGTTTCTTCCCTTAAATCCGCCATAGACGACATTATAGCCGGGGACCAGGACAGGCTGCGCATAGCGGCGATCATCGTGGACCCCGGACACGGCGGCAGGGACGCCGGGGCCATAGGAAACCATGTCATAAACGGAAAATCCCTCACGCTGCGGGAAAAAGACGTAACCCTGAAAACGGCCCTGGAACTGCACCGCGACCTCAGCGCCGCCTATCCCGACAAACGGGTACTCCTGACCAGAACCGGCGATACCTATCCCACGCTGGAAGAAAGGGTGGCCCTGGCCCATTCCGTTCCCCTCAGGGAAAACGAGGCGGTTATCTTTATTTCGGTCCACGCCAACGCCTCGTTCAACAGGAACGCCCGTGGTTATGAGGTGTGGTACCTGAGCCCCGAATACAAACGGGATGTGCTTGACAAATCCCGGTACGACAATATGGCGGTATTTTCCATAGAAAACGACCTTATGCAGGAAGAATACACGATGGAAAGCGTCATAATGGCCAGGAATATCCTTGCCAGGCTCACCGAAACCGTGGGACCGGACAGCCCCTCGCGGGGCATCAAGGCCGAAGAATGGTTTGTGGTGAGGAACGCCCGCATGCCCTCGGTGCTGGTTGAACTGGGTTTTGTGACCAATGCCGAAGACGCCGCCCTCTTGTCCAGCGACGCCTACTTGAAGAACCTGTCCGATGCGTTATATAAGGGAATTGTGGATTTTATAGCCATGTTTGAACGTTCAGGGGGGTTTACCCAGGTACAATGAAGGGTTTTCTCAGGGCTCTGGCGGCCTCCGCCGCCGCGGCGGGTGAAAAAACCGTTCCGCGCCGCTTCATATATATATGCTGTCTTCTTGGCCTGGTTCTTGTTGAATTTATCCTGTTCGGCAAGGCAAGGCGCAGCTTTGTGTTTTACACCACCAGGGAGAACGAGCCGGTGGTGGAAAGCCGCATGCTGGCCAGGAGCGGCTCGCGGGAACTGGGTATACGGCGTTATGTGGAAGAAGCGGTGCTCGGGCCGGTTTCGCTGGACTTGAGCCCCCTTTTAACGGCGGAAACCGTTCTGGACTCGTTTTTGTTCCGGGACGGGGTAGTATACGCGAATTTTTCCGCCCTGGCGGCCCTCCCGCCCCTTGCGGAAAAAGCGGATTTATATCATAATTTATTAACCTTGAAGGAGGGAATACTTAGGAATTTTCCCTTTGTGAGGGATGTGCGGTTTTTTATCGCCGGAAATGAGGCTTTTTCAGACAAATTCAGGAGTTTTGGTCCTGAAGAATGAAAAAAAAGATAAAAGCCGTTGACAAAAGGGCTGTATCTCGTATACTTAACTATTATCGAGATTTATTAGCGTAAACGCGCAAATTGAAAGGAGCTGTGAATGAAACGGATGTTCATTCTTGTCGCCATCGCGTTGTTCATCGCGGGATCGTTGTTTGCTGATGAAGCCGTTCTTATAGACTTCTCCAAGCTTGTAGCCGACATCGTCCCCAACCAGGATAACGCGCCTACTCAGAACCGCGCGACCATGATGGATTACTCCAATGTGGCCGGCGGCAGCTTCACCACCGAGCAAAAAGCGGTGATGAAGACCTCGCTTGCGATTACCAACTGGGATGTGGTGCTCGCTTCTTCCTCCCGTACAGTGGATAATCAGATAAGGAGTTACACCGTGGAGGCTCCTTCCAAAATGTACGGAACGGTCCTTGGTATGAGGATTCACTTTCCTGTTGAACCCTTTAATTCCTGGGCCCGGATTAATCCTCCCTTCGAGATCCCCGCGTATGAAGCCGCGGCCGATGTGGATGATGAAGGCAATATCAGTTCCGCGGAAGGTAATTCAACCGCCGCCTCAGGCCCTTCCCGCTTTGAGGACGGGTACGGGGTTGTCAAGAATGTGGGAACCATTAAGTCCGTAGCGGTTAACGTCTATGGCCTTAACTTCCCCCACGGCCTTTCGGCCTGTATTCTTGATTCGACCGGCAGGGAACAGGTCATGTTCCTCGGCTATCTTAACTATGACGGCTGGGGAGAACTCCGCTGGGATAATCCCCAGTACATTCAGGCCGTGCGCAACAGGGAACTCCGCATCTATCCCCTGTATCCCACAACTACCCCCTTCATCAAATTCAACGGCTTCCTTATTCAGAGGGACGCCGCCAGGGAAGGCGGGGACTTTGTCGGGTATATCAAGGATGTAAAGGTCATCTATGACAAGGCAGTTCTTGATACCGACAGGGATATCGACGATGAGGCCATCTGGAATATTATCAGGGACCGCGAGACCGATAAAAAACGCTGGGAAATGAGCCGTTTCGGCGCCCAGCAGGTGCTCCGTTACCTGGAATCCCAGAAACAGGCAACTGAAACCGAATTCCAGGAATCGCCCACAGTCAACAACTAGGGGTTTGTCTTGAGGATAAAAGGGGTTTGTGTCCGGTTGACGCCGTGATGCGGACCCCTTTTTTTACGGCGGACTCTTTCAATATTTCAAATTTGAAAGAGCGGCCTTAGCTGTCATTGATTTTTACAACGATGAACACCCGGTACGGACTTCCTGACCAGAATCAGCTTCGCAAGGAATTTGACGCGCTTTCTGAATCCCGTTCCCTTGCGGCCAGGGATATAGCCGAATCCCTTGAGGAACTCTTCTCTTCCCTGGCCTCCAGGCCTACGGTTAAAAGCCGGGTCAAGGACTTTGACAGCTATTATAAAAAACGCCTGCGGCTCCTGCGAGGCGCCGGCGTCTCCGGGGCTGTCCCTGAAATCACCGACCTCATCGGAATCCGGGTGGTCTGTCCCTTTATGGAAGACCTTGCCGCTGCCGAAGACCTGCTCAAGAACGCCTTTGAAGTCATCGAAGTTGAACGGAAGGGTTCCGATTACAGCTTCAAGGAATTTGGCTATGAATCCACCCATCTGCTTGTCAAAATCCCCAGGGCCGTACTTGACGCCAGGGGCGGCTTTGGTACGGAAGTGGCGGAGATTCAGATACGGACCATTCTGCAGGACGCCTGGGCGGAGGTAGAACACGAACTGGTGTACAAGGCCGAGTTTACCCCCTTTGACGACCCCATGAGGCGCAAACTCGCGGCGGTAAACGCAAGCCTTTCGCTGGCGGATATTATTTTCCAGGAAATCAGGGATTACCAGCGCCGCCTCAACAGCGAACTGGAAAAGCGGCGGGGTTCCTTTTATAAAAAGATTGAAGAATT
>JAISDF010000132.1 GCA_031265025.1 Spirochaetaceae bacterium | reverse complement strand
CCGGAGCCTTCTTTCAAGACGCTCAAGCCAGTACAGGGCCGGCGGAAGAAACAGCCCCATACCTGACGTGCCCCTTGATTCGGTATTTTTTGACGCTGTTCTTGGCTGCATAGAACGGGAAATCATGGCCCTCCCGGACGGCAGGAATTTCCAGGGCAGCGAAAGCATACGGGGAGCAGCTTTCTACGATATGCTTAAAAAAGTGCAGCCCTGAACGGCCGCACCGGACTGCTTGCGGCGGCATCCCTGCCGCCTTTTCCTCCCTTTGGTCGGCGCAGTCCTCGGAAGTTCAAGTCTTCCTTTTTTTGCTTGTTACTGTATTTGCGGCCAAGAAGACTTGAACTTCCATGCCTCTCGGCACTAGCACCTCAAGCTGGACATTTCGCTTTCCCGCCTCGGCGTATAGATAGGCCAACTGCTCTTGAGGATAATCCGGGCAATTTCATCGGGGATGACAGGCATACCGGCAGCATGGTTGATCTGTTTAAGCTGCTCCGTAGTCGGCTTATCACCCGGTTTAAGCGTTGATGTTATTTTCATTGGTTTTAATAAACCTTTGAGAGTATCTCCGGGTTATCGGCCACGTAGTTCAGCACATCCGCCATTATACCGGTATAGCCTTTCCCCAGGGCCTTGTATTTTGCCAGCACATCGGGTTTTAGGCGCAGGGCAATAACAGGGCGTAACGGCTCTTTTCTTTTCCGCAGTTCCCGCGCCATGGCCGCGAATTCGGCCAGGGCTTCCGGGGTGGATTCCGGGCAGTCTTCGGTATAGCGAATTGGTTTCTTCGCGGCCTGCCGTATTTCTTTTAACTGTTCTTTAGTCGGCTTCTGACCAGCCTTTACCGTCGATGTGATAATAGCCATAGTAACTTCTCCTCTCCCCCTTGTTTGCAAGGCGCGCCGATATTAAGCGGGGAGTTTCTCCCCGTTCCGTATAAACAACAAATAACACCTTTCCGGCCATACCCAGGGTCTGCCAGCGCTCTTCTCCGGAGGTATTTCCCTTGCTCCGGTCTATGCGTTCAATCCGGCGCGGGTCTCCAAAAACAAGCCGGGCAGCGTCAAAGCCGATATTATGTTCCCTCCGGTTTATGGTGTCCTTTTCGCTGTCCCATACAACCTTTCGGGCTTCCATAATCTTATAGTAATACTCATGGGTATTACTTGTCAAGAGGTATTTTCAAGATTTCCCGGAGCATGAGGGGAAAGCCAGGGCGCATGGGGTTTCAACGGACGCATATCATCTTCCTTCCCCCAGGGTAACGCCCGGTATCAATGTACCTTGCAGTGTACCTCGGGGCTTTTCGTGTGATACGCCTTCCGTTTTCGGTCAGGCTAATTCATTATCTTGTAAAGACTTGCGGCCAAGAAGACTTGAACTTCCATGCCTCTCGGCACTAGCACCTCAAGCTAGCGTGTCTACCAGTTCCACCATGGCCGCATAACGCATGGTCCTATAGTAATGATTTCTCCAAGGACTGTCAACACGTCCCAATTCTCAGCGCTTGCCCTTGTCATAGGGCTGCCCTACGGCCCGGGGCGCGTAATCCTTGCCGCTAAAGATGATGAGGGTAAGGAGGGTGATGAGATAGGGCAGCAGGGCGAAGAAATCCGAGGGCAGGATTTCCCGCAGGGTTCTCATGCCGCCGCTTATCACGCTCAGAACCGACGAAACGGCAAAGAGCAGGGACGAGCCCAGTATGCCTATGGGAAGCCAGCGCCCGAAGGACACCGCGGCCAGGGCTATAAAGCCGTGTCCGTTGACCGTGTAGATTGTATACTGTGTCTGGGTAAGCACGAGGCAGCCGCCGGCAAGTCCGGCGAGGACTCCCGAAACAAGCACCGCGATGTACCGTATTTTTACGACGTCCACGCCGGCAGAGGCCACGGCCTGGGGGTGCTCGCCGCAGGCCCGCAGTCTCAGGCCCCAAGGCCGCTTATACAGCATGTACCAGGATACAACCAGTATGACCAGGCCTATCAGGACCGTGGGATAAAAGCCCATAAAATTGGGCATGGCCCGCTTGAAAGTCCCGGAACGGTCCTGATGGAATATGACCTGGCAGAAGAACACCGTAAGGCCCGTGGAAAGAAGGTTAATGCCTGTCCCCGACACTACCTGGTCCGCCCTGAGGGTGATTGAGGCAAAGGCGTGGATCAGCGAAAAAAGACAGCCGAAAAAAGCCGCCAGAATCAGGGCGCCGGGAATGGAGACGAGGCCGGCCTGAACTTCCGTCCATCCACCTTCTACCAGCGCGGCTTCAAGAAGCGCGTGGGTCGTCGCGGCGCTCATGGCGCCTATGGCCATGAGTCCTTCCAGGGCTATATTGGTAACTCCCGAACGTTCGCAGATCATGCCGCCGGTGGAGGCGATAAACAGGGGCGCCCACATCATCAGTACCGAAGAAACCTTGCTCAATACGCTCATGATTATGTCATTCATTCCTGGTTCCTCCCCTTTTTGGCTTTTTCTTTCATCTGCCATTCCATAATGATTTTTACCCCCGCCCTGAGGGAAATAAACACAACCACAAGGCCCTGTATAATTGAAGTGATTTCCTTGGGTATCTGCCTTGACTGCATGAGGGGCTGGGCCGACTTGAGCATGCCGAAGAGGAGCCCTGAAAGGGCGGTTCCCCCGGCGGTGCTGTTCCCGACCAGCGCGACGGCGATACCGTCAAAGCCGTAGCCGTCCTGGCCGCCCAGCACCCGGCCGTAATTAAACGACCCGGTTGATACTATGGCCCCGGCGAGGCCGGCAAAGGCGCCGGCTATGGCCATCGCCGTGGTGATGGAACGGTTGACGCTGATGCCGCCGTACCGTGCCGCGTCCTTGTTAAAACCCGTAGCCCTGAGCGAATAGCCGAGTCTGGTCCTTCCCATAACAAGCCAGAAAAAGAGTATGGCGATGACGGTAAGGTAGACGCCGTAATTGAGCCGCGACCCGTTGGTCAGGTTTTCAAGAAAGGGGCTGGAGAGCTTTGCCGTATCAGGAAAATCAGGTGTCCTGAAAGTATTGGAGCCCGGTATGGTCATGGTAAGAATGCGCGACCCGTAGAGGGCTATGTAGTTCATCATGATGGTGGCAACAACTTCCGACATATTGAAGCGGGCCTTAAAGAACCCCACCAGGCCGCCCCAGACCGCGCCGGCGGCCACCGCGGCAAGCACCGCCAACTGCCAGTGAAGAAAGGGAACCCGGGGTCCGTATATGGCCACAAACTGGGCGGCCGTGAGGCCCGCTATGTACTGACCCTCGGCCCCTATGTTAAAGAGCCCGGTCCTGCCGGCAAAGCCCATGGAAAAACCGCAGAGTATGAGGGGCATGGAAACGACCAGCCACTCGCCCACATAGCGTATGTTCCATATCCACTCGCCCTGCCGGTTCCGGGAGAGACCGGTAATAACCTGCAGTATGGCCGAATACATGCCGGCGGGATTGCGGCCGACAAGAACCACCAGTACGGTCGCGACAAAAAAGCCCAGGAGTACAACAGCCGCCGAAACCATGCCGTCGGAGCCGGTAAAAACTTCCAGTATTTTTTCGCGTATCAAGACAGGAGCGGACGCGCCGCCCTTGTTCTCACCCCCGCTCTCAGTCATGGCTTCCTCCCGCGCCGACTCCGGCCATCATCACGCCTATCTTGCGTTCGTCGGCTTCGTCCTCGTCAAGGATGCCCACGATGGAGCCCTTGGAAACCGCGGCGATGCGGTCGCAGAGATTGAGGATTTCGTCAAGTTCAAACGAAACAAGAAGCACCGCCTTTCCCTTGTCCCGTTCCCCTATAATGCGCCGGTGTATATACTCTATGGCGCCTACGTCAAGGCCCCGTGTTGGCTGGGATACGATGAGCAGGGCGGGAGACAGGTCTATCTCCCTGGCGATGATGGCTTTCTGCTGATTGCCCCCGGACATTGATTTTGCCAGGGTGGCGGGTCCCCCGCCGGAACGTATGTCAAACTGGTCTATCAGATCTTTGGCGTGATTAAACACGGCTGAAAAATTCAGAAAACCTATATGGCTGGAAAAGGGGGGCCTCCTGAAACTCTTGAGGATGAGGTTCTCGTCAAGCCTGAAATCAAGAATGAGGCCGTGCCGGTGCCTGTCCTCGGGAACCAGGCCTATACCGCTTTCGTTCCGGTTTCGTATGCTCTCATGGGAAATATCCGTTCCGTTAAAAAATATGCGGCCGGATTTAACCGGCAGGAGTCCTGCGATGGCGGCCACAAGCTCGGACTGGCCGTTGCCGTCAACGCCCGCTATGCCCACGACCTCTCCTTCCCGCACATTCACCGAAAGATTCTGCACCGCCGGCACTCCCTTGGCGCCGATGACCGTAAGGTCTTCTATACGGAGCACCTCCCTGCCGGGCACGGCTTTCTTTTTTTCAATCCTGAAATTGACCGAGTGTCCGACCATCATTTCGGCAAGCTGGTTCTCGCCGGTCCCGGCGACTTCAACCGTACCCACCGACTTGCCCCGCCTGAGTACCGTGCAGCGGTCGGCGGCGGCCTTTATTTCCCTGAGCTTGTGGGTGATAAAGACTATGGTTTTTTTCTCGGCCTTGAGCCTTGTGAATATATCGAGGAGTTCGTCTATTTCCTGGGGGGTAAGCACCGCGGTAGGTTCGTCAAAAATCAGTATGTCGGCATCGCGGTACAGTATCTTGAGTATCTCAACCCGCTGCTGCATGCCTACGGTGATGTCCTCAATAAGGTCCCTGGGATTTACCGCGAGGCCGTAGCGTTCCGACAGTTCGGCCACCTTTTTTTCGGCCGAGGGAAGATCGAGGTTTCCCAGGGGATCTTTCGGCTCAAGGCCCAGGACTATGTTTTCGGTAACGGTAAAGTTATGTACCAGTTTGAAGTGCTGGTGCACCATGCCTATACCGAGAGCGGTGGCGTCATTGGGGTTCCGTATCTCCACCGGTTTACCCCGTATCCTGATGCTGCCGCCGTCAGGTTCGTAAAGGCCGAAGAGTACGGACATGAGGGTGGACTTGCCCGCGCCGTTTTCGCCGAGGAGGGCATGAACTTCGCCCTCCTCAACCTCAAGAAAAACCTTGTCGTTGGCGACGATTCCGGGGAAAATTTTCGTGATTTCCAGCATCTCAATCGCGGGATCAGGCACCATGCCCTCCTTTGCCTATCGGCTCATTGAGACATTTTTATCAACAAGCGCTCACTAATCGTCTTTGGCGGCAAGCCCCTGGGGGAAGCCCGGAAGCCTTCTGGCTTCAGCATAGGTAGGGGCAACCTTGATTTCCCCTGAAATTATCCTGGCCCGTACCTGGTCAATCGTATCGGTAATATCTTTGGTCATCGCGCTGTTGGCGGTGGAATACCCCACGCCGTCCTGCTTGAGATCAAAGGTGATGGTCTCGCCCCTGAAACTTCCGTTTTTGACGGCGTTAAGGGCATAGACCGCGCTGGACTCTACCATTTTGAGCATGCTGGTCAGCACCGCCGATTCCGAGGCGGTATAGAGCCCGTCCTCGTACTGGTCGGAGTCAACGCCTATGGCCCAGATATTCTTCCCCTGGGCGCGGTATTCCTTGGCCTGGGCAATAGTACCGCCGCCAGAAGCGCCGGCCGCCGAATAGATGGCATAGACGCCCGAATCATACCAGTTCTTGGCCTGGGCTTTGGCCAGTTCCGGCTTGCCCCAGTCGCCGACATAATAATCAACAATCTGGGCGTTGGGGAATATCGAAAGTATGCCCTGTATATAGCCTACTTCAAACTTGGTGATGGTAGCGCCGGCTACGCCGCCTATAAAGCCGAAGCGGGGATTGGCTATGTTGTCGGCCCTGGCCTTGAGAGCCGCGGCGACGCCGACAAGGTAGGACCCTTCATGCTCGGCGTATATGGCCTGGAGCATATTGGGAAGCACAACCGTGTCTACGTCAACAATCATGTACTTCTGGTTCGGGTTCTGACTTGCCACTTCGGACATGGAGGCGGCAAAGGTAAAGCCCGTGGCTATGATAAGATCGTACTGTTCGTCGGTGGCCTGCCGTATATTGGGAATATACATATCCTGGGACTGGGCGGTAACAAAGTCATAGGCTGAACCCCTCTTGGTCTGATTGGCCCAGGTATCGCCGTAAAACTGCAGTATGCCCCTCCAGGCCGCGGCGTTAAAGGACTTGTCGTCAATGCCCGTGGCGTCGGTAAGCAGCCTTACCGTAATCTCGCCGGAATTCCCGCCGGAATTCCCGCCCCCGCCGGCGGAAGCCTGCTTCGTACAGGCCGCCGCGAATACCGCGAGAATAACACAAAACACCATCAATGCTACTTTTTTCATACCTTCCTCCTGAATAATGGGCGGCACAGGCCGCCAAAGTATACCTAACAATCAAATTTAACAGTTTCTACTAGCATAAATCCCTTTGAAAATACAGTCAAGGACGGCGCGGGGGCGCTTTTGAAACCGGCGCGAAAACAACTTTCCGCATTGACAGTATCAGCCAATAGGGGGTACTATCTAAAAATACTACATTCTTCTTTAATATAGTACAATATGCTGTATCCTAATGAACTGTTCCACAGCAATATCCCCATAGCAGACGGCAACCAGGCCTATCTGGAACGGCCCCGTCTTGACCTTCTGCTGGAAAAAGCCGTCAAATACCCGGCGGTCAGCGTAAGCGCCGGCGCGGGATACGGAAAAACCCATGCCGTCTACTCCTTTGTAAGGGCGTTCAATGTCAGAACGGCGTGGATACAACTGTCCGGAAGGGACAATTTCGGCGATCATTTCTGGGAGAATTTTATCTCGGCCATATCAAGCATAAGCAGGGAAACCGCCCTCAGCCTTGCCGGGATGGATTTTCCGGCCACGGAACGGGAGTTTGAGCGCTACATCAGGATACCCATGGCCCAGGTGGTTCCCGCGGATAAATACATCGTTGTTTACGACGACCTGCACCTTGTCAACGACAAGACCGTGCTGCGCTTTATGGAACACTGCATTACCTCCCCTTTCCCCAACATAACTTCGATTGTCATTTCCAGAACGGAGCCGCCCCTTAATCTTATGGGAATGGAATCAAAGGGCCTCCTGGCGCGCATCAACGAAGAGCAGTTCCGCTTTACCCAGGAAGAAATGGTTGCCTACTTCCGCCTGATCGGTGTCAATCCCCTTCCCCAGACCGCCGCCGCCGTGTACAAGGATACCGAAGGCTGGGCCTTTGCCATTCACCTGGCGGGGCTTTCCCTTAAAAAAGGCGGCCCGGACAGGGCCGGGGAGACCGGCTATGTTCCTTCGGCCATAAGGCCCAATATTTTCAAATTGATTGAAAGCGAGGTCATGGCGCCCCTGAGCGAAGCGCTGCGGCGCTTTCTCATCAAGCTTTCCCTTGTTGAAAAACTGTCGCCGGAACTCCTGGCCGAAATAGCCCGCGGCCCGGACTCAGGCGGAGAACAGGCGCCGGAACTCATAGCGCGGATGGAGGCCATAGGGTCGTATATACATTTCGATACCTATCTTAACGTCTACAGCATTCATCACCTTTTTCTGGATTACCTGACAGGCAGGCAGGGCGATTTAAGCGAAGAGGAAAAACAGGCCGTGTGGAAAAAGGCCGCCGCCTGGAGCGAGGCCAACAACCAGAAGATGGACGCCGTGGCCTACTGCGAAAAGGCCGGGGACTACAACAGCATCAACAGGATATTCTACACCCTGCCCCTGATACTGCCTACCGGCATGGCGCGCTTCGTGCTTGATCTTCTGGACCGTTCTCCCCAGGATATCTACCGGCAGTATCCGGTCAACATACTGCTTCGCAGCCGCCTCCTTATCAGCCTCAGCCGTTTTGAACAAATCCGGGAAGAACTGCTCCGAGTCCTTCCCTCCCTCAAAGAGCTGCCGGAAAGCCCCGAAAAACACCGCATTCTCATGGGCTGCAACATCAACCTTGGCTTTATCGGTTACATCAATTCCCTCTACACAAAGGACTATGACTTCGTGGATTTTTTCAAGGAGGCCGCCGGGGAAAGCGTTTTAATGAGCCCGTATGTCAGCAAGCCGTCGGCCAACGGTACGACCATGAGTTCCTACGCGTGCAGGGTTACGGACGGACAGCCCGAAAGCCTGGAAAAAATGTTTACCGTTTTGCAGGAAATAGTCCCGTACGCGGTTACGGCCATGGAAGGCAGCCTGGCCGGAATGTACGAGCTTGCCAGGGGCGAATACGCCTTTTTCCGGGGCGACACCGCCAGGGCTGAAATATACCTGCAGGAAGGGTTTCGCCGGGCGCGCGAATACGATCAGTACGAGATCGAAAACCGGACGCTCTTTTATCTTCTCCGTATCTATGTAAGCCGGGCCGACATGAAAAAAACCGATGATGTTTTGCGGCTGCTGGAAGAGGAACTTGACCAGACCTCGTTCCTGACCCGTTATACGTACTACGATATTATTACCGGCTGGTATTACATCCAGACCGGCAGGCCGGACCGGGCCGCGTCCTGGCTTAAAAACGAGTATGAAGAAAGCGGCCTCAACAACCGGGTCCAGGGCCTTGAAAAACTGGTGCGGGCAAAGTACTTCCTGGGCGAAAAGCGCTGTTCCGCCGCGCTCGTTGTCCTTGAAAGCCGGGGGGACGCGGAGCCCCTTCTTTTCGGCGCTATTGAAATGAAAGCCCTCGAGGCGGTCTGCCGTTACCAGACGCGGGATAAAGAAGGGGCCTTCGGGGCCCTCGCGGAAGCGTACGCTCTCGCGGCCCCGGCGCTCACCTTCTTTCCCTTCGCGGAACTGGGCAAGGACATGCGGGCGCTGACCGCGGCGGCGCTCAGGCAGAACTGCCCCAACCTTCCGGCCGGGGATATGGAACGCATCAACCGCGAGGCGTCGCAGTACGCGAAAAAGCTGGGTTCCGTTTTTGGGCGGAAGGACGAAGGCCGCAAAGCGCCGGGCGAAGGGACCGCCCTGTCCCGGCGGGAGACAGAGGTGCTCAAAAAATTATCCGAAGGCCTTACCAGGGAGGAAATCGCGAAAATTTCTTCGATTTCGATTAATACCGTAAAAAGTGTGATACGAAGCGTATATAATAAATTAGGGGCAATAAACCGCGCCGACGCGGTACGAATCGCCACGGAGAAGAACATTTTATAAAAGGATACGGGGGTGAATAACAAAAAGAACCCACAGGCAGGCGCGCCGGTCCTTTCCGGGGAAGAATTCTTTCTGGAACGGGACCGCTTACACAGCCTCCTGGAAAACTCCCTGCACAGTTTCGTCACCACCATAGTCGCCGGTGAAGGCTACGGAAAAACCTACGCGGCGGAATCCTTTCTGCGAAGGAGGTCCGAACAGGTTATATGGGTACAGTTTTCGGATAAGGATAACAACCCCTTACGTTTTTGGGAAAACATTACCGGGGCGGCGGGTCACAGGAGCGCAAAGGTAAGAAAGGCCTACGCGGCCATGGGCTTCCCCGAGACGCCGCGGGCGGTTTACCGCTACCTTGGGGCGGTGGAAAAATTCGGCGCCGGGGAAAAGTACATCATCGTGTTTGATGATCTTCACTTTGTGCATGCCGAACCCGTACTCAACCTTATAGAGCAGGTGCTGGCCTCCCCGCTGGCCAACCAAAACTTTGTGCTGATCTCCCGGAGCGAGCCGCAGATCAACACCATTCCCCTTTTGTCAAAAGGCCGTTTAAGCCGGATAGGCGCCGATGAACTGCGCTTTACCAAAGAGGAAACCGCCGATTTTTTCAGGGCGGGCGGCATCTCTGTCCGCCCCGAAGAACTTGACGACATTCACCGCGACACCGAAGGCTGGGCCCTGGCCGTAAACGTTCTCGCGGGAGAACTGAAAAAACAAAACAGCGGCCGCTACACCAGGCAGCTCCTCAACACCGGAGCGATACGGGCAATAATAGACAGGGACTACGGTCAGATGAACGTCCCGCTGCGAAAATTCCTTATACAGATATCCCTGTTTGAACAATGGCCCAGGGAAGTCCTGGAAAAGATAGCCCGGGATGAAAATATCCTCACCGAAATGGAACACATCAGTTCCCTCATCCGTTACGACGCCTATCTCCACGGCTACCATATTCACCGTATCGCCCTGGATTTCCTCAGGGGAAAGCAGGGGGAACTTTCGGCCGGGGAAATACAAAGGGCCTCTACCGTGGCCGCCGAATGGTGCCTTGCCAACAATCTGCCCAGTACCGCCGCCATCCACTACGCGCGGGCCCATAACTACCGGGAGCTGGTCAACATCGTGCTTACGTTCCGGCCTGTCATGCCCCGGCGCATGGCTTCGTTCTTTCTGGACCTGGTGGATGAGCTTACAACGGACGAAAGCCGGGACAAAGAAGACGAAGATTTTCTCTTTTTGCGTCATGTGATGCGGCCGAGGCTTCTCATGATCATCGGGCGCCTTAAGATGGCGGAGGCCGAATGCCGTGACGCCATAGCGCGCTTCGAAGCCATGCCGGGCGGACCTTTAAGTTTCCACATCCTCACCGGCTGCTACATCAACCTGGGAAACATTACCATACTTACCGCCAGGTACACCGGCATCCACACAGCGGCGGATTATTTTATACGGGCAAACTACTATTACATGCGCCATCCCCGGGATTTCAGGAGTTCCGCGACCAAGGTCAACCTTCCGTCCTATGTCAACCACGTGGCGTATCCCGCGCGGCCTGGCGAAATCGAAGAGTCCATAAGGAATTTTACCCTGGCCGCGCCCCACGCCGCCAACTGCTTCAACGGGTATCTGTACGGCATGGACGATCTTGCCTGGGCCGAGTTTACCTACTACAGGGACGAACTCGACAACGCCGAACAGTACGCCCGCCGGGCGGCCCTCAAGGCGCGGAAGATGGAACAGCATGAAACGGAAAGCCGCGCGCTCTTCTTTCTCTTAAGGATATCCCTTCACAACGGCGGCGAAAACACCAGGGAAGTACGGGAGCAGCTTGAGGCCCAATTACGGATAGACGAATATCTTAACCGCAACATCATCTACGACATCATAAACGGCTGGTTCTACGCCCAGATACGGGAAACCGAAAAGGTCAGCCATTGGCTCAAAGATACTTTTGAGGAGGACGAGATCAACCCCACGTTCCGCAGCCTTGAAATCCTGGTAAAGGTAAAGTACCTGTACGCGGTAAAACGCTACGAAGACATCTTCGACATTCTGATCCATGAAGAAGACTGGCAGGGACAGGGGCATTTTCTCCTTGAAATGCTGGAGCTGACCTGCATTGAGGCCCTGACGCGGCGGCAGACAGGCGACAGCCAGGGCGCGCTGCGGTGCCTGGAAAAGGCCTGGGAAGCGGCGGCGTCCAATTCCCTGACCATGCCCTTTATAGAGACGGGAGACGACATGCGCCTCCTCATTTCCGACGCGATTAACAGCGCTTGCGCGATTCCCCGCGACTGGCTCGAATCCATACGGAGCAGGGCTTCGGCCTACGGGAAAAAACTCGCCATGGCCGCCGAACTCTACCGGGATGCCGCCGGAAACAGGGACGGAGAAGAAAATCCCGTCTACCTGACCAGGCGGGAGACAAAAACCCTGACTTTCCTGTCCCAGGGTTTTACCCGGAACGAGATCGCCAAAGAGACGGGCCTTTCCGTCGGCAACGTAAAAAACAGCATACGTGATATTTACCGCAAACTCAGGGCGCTTAACCGCGCCGACGCGATACGAATCGCCACAAAGCTGGGAATACTCCCGTGAGTATAGCGCGGAACGGACGTTAGGCGCGTTCGAAAACAGAACCATATGAGTCATGTTTGAAATTACCCCTGCCGGCCCTCTTTCAAAACTTCAAATTTGAAATTGGCTACACCGAAAAAAAATAAATTTTTATGCCGTTAGGGTGTATTTCGTTCTCATTACCTCCGTAAAATGCTAAGATATGGAGGTGTGCCATGAGCGCTGTCAGTTTAAAAATGGTCTCCAGCATCATTAAACGCCGGGAATGGGAACCGCTGTTTCTCAAAGCCCGTAAAACAGTCTCATTCTATCATAGCGCGGCCAATGTAGGCAGCGCGATTCTTGATCATACAGGGCGCATGCTGCCTGAGTCCATCTGCGGAAGCGTCTGCCCGTTCCAGGAACTGTGCGCGCAGTGGCATCATGAGGAGGCCGTACTTTCCGGACAGCGCCGGAACGCGAAGGCCGGGAACAGCCGGGAGTGTCCCTGTACCGCGGTCAGTACGGAATATCTGGTCAGGGCGCAGGAGAACGGAGGGACTTTCATCTTTACCTGCAAGGCCGGGTTGATACACTGGATCAGCCCCCTTTACCGCAACGGCCAGCGCTACGGCGCCCTGATTGCCGGAAAGGTCCTTGGCATAACACGTAACGAGGCCGCCGAAAATATAAGCGCCATGAGCAAAGGCGGACTTTCCGCCGGCGAGGCCATGAAACTTTTTCACTCTATCCCCGAAAAAACACATGATGAAGTAAAAGCCCTGGCCCGTATGCTCCTTGTCTGCGCCGAACAGGTATCAAAGTACGCCTTTTTGCCCATGAACGATTCACTGGGGGGCGTTCCCAGGGAAAAGGCCGGCGCTTCCCGGGAGTATCCCCGGACGGATACTCCCTCCTATCCCTTTGACAAGGAAAAAATGCTACTGGCCTCTTTAAGAAGGGGGGACATTGAGACAGGACGCAGGCTCCTCAACGATCTTGTCAGGGATTTTTTCTCCGGCCCTGAGAATTTCACCGCCTTACAGCACAGATCCATAGAACTTTTGACCCTGCTTTCCAGGGCCGCCATGAGCGCCTCCGCTACGGATAACGGCGATATTCTGGCGGCCAACGACCGCTGCCTCCGTTATATCCAGGAGGCCAAAGGGCATGAGGACCTTTCCGAGGTGCTGCGCTACAGCCTGGAACGCATAGGCGGTAAAATCTTCTCCTTCAGGGGGCTGCGTCACGCCTCGGCGCTGCGAAAGGCGGAACGGTTCATCTGGGAAAACTACACCCGGAAAATCAGCCTCAGGGAAATCGCCGGGGCATCGGGCCTTTCGGCGCCCTACTTCAGCACTATTTTTAAGGAAGAAATGGGAGAAAACCTTTCGGTCTACCTGAACCACATGAGGGTAAACCGGGCCGCCGCCATGCTTGCGGAAACAAGACTGTCCCTCATCGGCATAGCCGGGGCCTGCGGGTTCGAAGACCTTAGCTGGTTTTCAAAAATATTCAAACTCTATACAGGTACAAGCCCCGGCAAATTCCGGGAACAGGGAAAGAGTGAAGGACCTCTGGATGACAGACAAAAAATCCGCTTTGGCGCTTAAAACAGGCGCGAAAACCAATCCGCTTCTGCTTGAGGCGTTAAAGGAAGTGTCAGCCTACGGACAGGCAACAGGGGCCAGGGTCTGCGTCATAGACGAGAATTTTATGCCCATACCGGAAATGTTAAGCGAAATGACAGGCGGGGAAAACACCTGCCTTTACTGCATGAAGAACCTGTCAAGGCAAAACGAAATAAAGGACATCGGAGAGCTCGGGGAGCATCCCTGCAAGGACATGCACATCAACGCCATCAAGGAGTCATACCGTTTCTGCGGTTCCTACATCTACACCTGCGACCTGGGTTTCATGTTCTGGACCAGCCCCCTCTTTTCCAACAGCCGTTTTATCGGTTCCCTTTTATGTTCCGGTTTTCTTGGCGTGGACATAAAAGAACCGGTCGCGACCCTCATGGAAATGAGAAGCGGGGAATTCAACGAAAAAGAACTTCTTGAACACTTTTCGCGGTTTCCCCGGGGCGAACCTGAACACATCAGGGCCCTGGCCGAACTGCTCCTCATCATCGCCGAATCCCTTTCAAAGGAAAGCGAGGATTACCACGAAACCCTTAAACGGCGCTCCCAGCAGCAGGCCCTTATTTCAGAGCAGCTTTCAATACTTAAAAACCAGTATCCACCCGGAGGGGCTTCTCCTTCGTATCCCCTGGACAAGGAAAAGATGCTCATCGCGGCACTCAGGAAGGGGGATGAGGACGCGGGGCGGAAATTACTCAACGAGCTTCTGAGCATATTGATATTTACCAATCCCGACCAGTTCAAATCCATACAGTACCGGGCCATAGAACTCGTGGTGCTTCTTTCACGGGCGGCGGTGAGTCCCGGCAACGCCGAAGAAAATATTCTTGAGGTAAACAATCAGTACCTCATGCGCATACAGGAAACCCAGAGCATAGAAGAACTGACCGATGTGCTTCACACCATTCTTGAACGCATGACCGGGCAGATTTTCTCGTTCCAGGGAATACGCCACGCGTCGGCCCTGCAGAAAGCCGAATGGTTCATCTGGGAAAACTATACCCGTAAAATCAGCCTGCAGGAAATCGCCGGGGTATCGGGCCTTTCGGCGCCCTACTTCAGTACGGTATTCAAAAATGAAATGGGGGAGAACCTGTCGAGCTACCTCAACCGGCTCAGGGTGGAAGAGGCAAGCCGTCTCCTTACAGGTACAAAAATGGCCATCAGCGATATTGCCGGGGCCTGCGGCTTTGAGGATCAAAGCTGGTTCTCCAAAATTTTTAAGAGCTTTACCGGCGTAAGTCCGGGAAAGTTCAGGGAACAGGGAGGCGGAACCATCTCGGAAATTTCAGAAGAGAATTTTTCCGAGCATTACCGCGGCCTGTTCGGAAAATAGCGGAACACTACAGGAGGTATGCTATGAACCTGGCTCAAATTTCAGAACAGCTCGTATCAGGAGACGCCGCCGCGACTTCAGTTTTGGTAAACCGCGCGCTTGAAGAAAACTACAGCGCGGAAGCCATAGTCAGACAGGGACTCATCGCCGGCTTGGAATCGGCGGAAGTCATGTACAGGAACAGGGAAATGCTTATTCCGGAAATACGCATGGCGGCCCGGGCCCTTAACCGGGGCATACGGAACATACAGGCAGCCATAGATACGTCGTATTCCCGGACCCTTGGGTCTGTCGTACTCGGTACGGTAGAAGGCGAGTATGAAGACATCCACAAAAATCTTCTTGCCATCATGATGCGCTGCCTGGGCCTGCGGGTTTTTGATCTGGGAACAGGCGTATCCCATACGCTCTTTCTTGAGAAGGCCATCCAGGAAAAGGCGGGCGTCATCTGCATCAACACCACGCGGACCCTTAATCCCGTTCCGATGAAAAATCTGGTGCAGGGAGCGATAACCAGGGGCCTGAGAAAAAAAGTAAAAATCATACTTTCGGGAACTCCCATTACCGAGGGTTTCTGCCGCAGCATAGGCGCCGATTTCTACGCCCCCGATGTGGAGAGCGCCGCGGAATACGCGGCTTCCTGTTACCAAAACCGCCGGAACTAAGCGCTCCGGCGTTCCGCGAAAAAGTTCCCGGCCCAGGCTTAACTTTCTTTTATCTTGCGGTTATTATTGAAGACGCTTCAGTATGCACATAGGGGAGGGATCATGACTTTTAAAAAAACCGCCGCGGCGTTATGCCTGTTTTCAGGAATTATTCTGTCCGGTTTTGCCGACCAGCCTGTGGGGGTTGACGCCCTTGCCGAACTTTACGCGCCCCTTTTCGCGGGCCCCGGCATTTTTACCACGTCCCAGGGCGCGGCCTCGGCGAGCGGCTTTAATCCGGCGGCCGGCGGCGGCGCGCAGCTCATCAATTTTGACGCCGCGTATCTGGGCCTCAGCGGAACCGGAGACGAGGGCGGATTCGGCCACGCCGCGGCTGTGGGCGCGCTTCTGCCCACAAAATACGCCGTATTCGGCGCTTCCCTGCGTTTTCTGACCAGCCCCTTTGACAGCTTCGATATAGGAAGCACCTTTGGCGGTAACTTCAACGCGGCCAAGGAACTCTATCCGGGCATGAGCGCCGGGGCGGGCCTTAGCTTTGGCTTTGGCGATGACTGGAGCCTTGCCCTGGACCTGGGGTTCAGGCACAACCTGGGCAGGATATGGCGTTTCAACAATGTTACCTGGGCCCTGGCCCTTAAAAACTTCGGCAAGAGCTACCCCGCCCCGGCCTTTACGCCGGTAGCGGGCATCGCCCTTGACCTCCTGACCATAGCCGGTAAAGACGGCAAGGACGATCCTTTCAGGCTCAAGGGAGAAGTGGACCTGGGTTTTCCCGGCTTCAGCACGATGAGCGCCAAGACCGGCCTTGAGGCTACCATAGCCGAACTCATTGTCATTTCAGGTTCCCTGGATTTCAATGTCAGGGAATTGATGGAAGACACCGCCCCGCCGCTCATGCCTTCCATAGGGCTCTTCCTCAAATTCACCCTGGAAAATACCAGGAGGACCCTGCCTGACGACGCGCCCTCAAGCGGCGAACTGGGTTTGCGCATGGGCGCCAAGCCCCTGCCCGCCGACATTTGGGGCATAGGAGGCGGGGTAAGCCTGACGGTGGGCATTCCCGACAACAAAGCCCCGGTCATCCTGGTACACTATCCCGACGCGCAGTGGATTTCCCCTAACAACGACGGCCTTGCCGATGATCTGGAATTCCCGGTAAGCATTACCGATCAGCGTTATGTGATGGAATGGACCTTTGAGATTCAGAATGAAGAAGGAGAGCCCGTCAGGGTCTACCGGAACAAGGAACGGCGGCCCGAAACCCAGGGCAGGGTACGGAATATCATTTCACGCCTTAGCGATGTCAAATCGGGGGTGGATATTCCCGAAACCCTGCGCTGGGACGGCATACTCGACTCAGGCAGCCTCGCCCCCGACGGACGCTATTTCTTTATCATCAGCGCGTCTGACGATAACGGCAACAGGGCCTCTACAAGAAGCTATGAAGTATACGTTGATACGCTTGCCCCTGAAATTGAAGTGGAAAGCCTTTCGGACCAGGACAGGATATTCTCCCCTGACGGCGACGGCAATAAGGATGTGCTGCGCATACGTCAGAAGGGCTCGGAAGAAGATTTCTGGGACAGCGGCATGTACGACGCGTCGGGCAGCAAGGTAAAGAGCTTTGACATACGAGGCGGCGCGCCAAGAGACCTGGTATGGGACGGAACGGACGACCGGGGGGATTTTGTTCCCGACGGAGTCTACTCCTACCGCGTCAGCGCCACCGACAGGGCACAAAACAGCTCAGGCGCGGACATGGAGAACATCATAGTCAGCACCATACAGCCTTCGGTAAACCTCCTTATCACCGACAGTTTCTTTTCGCCTAACGGGGACGGGATAAAGGACAGCCTCACCCTCAATCCGGCGGTCCCGGTAAGCGACGGCGTGGTCCAGTGGCTTGTGGAAATAAAAGACGCCTCAGGCGGAACCGTGCGCGGCATACGGGGCACAGGAGAGGTTCCCCGGAGCGTAGACTTTGACGGCAAAAACGATTCGGGCGCGGCGCTTGACGAGGGGACCTATCAGGCCGCTCTCGCGGTAACGTACCGCAACGGCTATGTCTCAAGGGCCCAGTCCCCCGGCTTTACCCTGGACCTCACCGCCCCCGCCGCCGGTATACAGGCCGGGTACGGCGCCTTCTCCCCCAACAATGACGGCAACCAGGATACGATGATCATCAGCCAGGAAGGTTCAAACGAAGCCCTCTGGACAGGGGAAGTGCGCGGCGCCAGTACCCAGGCTGTTGTAAGGACCTTCCGCTTTGCCGGACCCCCGGCGTCCCATGTTGAATGGGACGGGCGGGATGATTCAGGTCGCCCTGTCCCTGACGGCGATTATGAATACCGCCTCAGCGCCGTAGACGAGGCAGGTAACGCGGGATCTTCCAATGCTCTGCGTTTCAGCCTCAGCACCGCCGATACGCCGGTGATGATAAGCGCCGACAGCAGGGCCTTCTCGCCTAACGGAGACGGAGTCAAGGATACCATCAACATACTGCCCCAGCTCCAGGTGAGAGAGGGAATAAGTTCCTACACGGTAGACATACTCGACAGCTCAGGCGTTGTCATACGGACCTTTGAGGGAAGGGGCAGCGTCCCCGCCGGCATAAGCTGGAACGGCAGGAACAACGCCGGAGCCCCGGCCGGGGACGGGCTTTACAGCGCCCGCATACAGGTTATTTACGCCATGGGCAACCAGCCTTCCGCCTTTTCCCAGCCCTTTACCCTGGACACCCAGGCGCCTCTCGCCCGCCTTTCCGCGGACTATACCCTCTTTTCCCCCAACGGGGACGGCAGAAAGGATACCCTGCCCATCACGATAAGCAGTCCGGGCGATGACGAATGGCAGGCGTCCATAGTTGACGCCCAGGGGAACGAAGTGCAGTCATGGACCTGGAAGGGAAGCGCGCCGGCTCTGGAATGGAACGGCGCCGACAGGGCGGGCAACATTGCGCCTGACGGAAGCTACCGTTTTGTACTCCGCTCTGAGGACGAAGCGGGCAACAGGGCCCAGGAAACCATCAGCAACATCGTGGTGGATTCCCGGACGCCCAGGGCCTTCTTTACCGTCTCACCCCAGGCCATAGCGCCCAAAGATTCTTCGCGGGAGGCGGGGAATAACCAGGCGCGTTTCTCGGTCATATTGAACCCAAGGGACGGCATAACGGACTGGCAGGTGGAAATAAAAGATGAAGCGGGTACGGTACGCCGCCGCTTCCCCGCCGCGCAGACAAGTCCTTCCGGGAGTCCCGCCGGAAGACCCGCCGGCGGAAGCTCCGGCGCCCAGGCAGGCGCGCCTCCTGAAACCATCGTCTGGGACGGAAAGGAAGAAGGCGGCATGGTAATTGAGGGAAGGTACAACGCCGAGCTTACCGTGCATTACGAAAAGGGAGACCTGGTCAGCCTCAGCGCCGGCCCCATCACCGTTGACGTGTCGGGACCCAGGCTGGGATTCAGTTCCAGGCCTGAATATTTCAGCCCCGATAATGACGGCGTTGACGATGATCTTTATATTTCCCTCACCGCCGAGGACCTTTCTCCCATCGCCGCATGGTCGCTGGAAATACGGGAGCCTGTGGCGCCCTTCAATCTTTTCTACCGTCTTGAAGGCAGAGGGGCTCCGGCCAACCGCATCGTGTGGGACGGACGGAGCGGCAGGGGCGAACTGGTACAGGCCGCCACCGACTATCCCGTCAAGTTCAGGGCAAGCGACACGCTGGGCAACTCCAGCGAGATTGACGGGGTCATAGGCGTTGACGTTCTGGTCATCAGGGACGGCGATCTCCTGCGCATACAGGTTCCGTCAATCATATTCAGGGAGAACGCCGCCGACTTTGAAAACCTTGCCCCCGATGTAACGGCCAACAACCTAAGGGTTTTAAGGCGCATCGCGGAAATACTCAACAAGTTCCAGGACTACAGGGTTACTGTCGAAGGCCACGCAAACCCGGTAAGCAGGACCACCGCGGAGGAACAGAACGAACTCCAGCCCCTGAGCGAAGCCAGGGCAAGGGCCATTGTTGACCGCCTTGCCGGTTTCGGGGTAACCCGGAACCGCCTCACCTATGTGGGCAAGGGCGGCACAAGACCGGTGGTGCGCTGGGAAGACCATGACAACTGGTGGAAGAACCGCCGGGTCGAGTTCATACTTATAAAGTAGAATCCCCGTTAGACGGACTGTCCGCAAAGCAAACGGCTTTGCGGACAGCGGCTTCCCCGAAGCTCCGGGTCAGGCGCTTGAAGGAGCTCCGTGAATGAACCCCTCTCCGCGCTAACGGGTTTCTTGGGTATTAAGCTCCATTGCGGAAATGGGGACATGGCCGCGTTTCAACATACCCCGCGGCAGAGATAGGGCCTATTGTTTTATCAAATATCCAATATTCCTTTTTAATTTACTATAATATCGATCCATATTTAAAGTTATCAATATCCTCTTTAAATGTTCAGATAAATCATCAAACCTTTTTATGTTAATAATATCATTAACTTCTGACCGTTCTATTGGAATGATTTTTATCTGTCCTTTTTGACTATTGTATGGACAAACTTCTTGACACCTTATACATCCAACAAGGCAATTATGCCAATCACTATGAATCCAATCAGGAAACGTACCATCGCGTTCATTAAATTCAGTTATACACCTATTTATATTGACCCACGGGTTTCCACGTTTAAGTGCCTTTGTTGGACAGTTTTCTATGCATTTCCCGCAATATTGACATGTTTTCATCATTGATGGTTTTAACCAGGTATAATGATCACTTCTAAAATCGGACGCAAATGCGGTCAAGCGAAAATAACTGCCCATTCCGTTTATATATGTTAATCCGTTGTTCCCATATTGTGCCATCCCGCTGCAAACAGCCAATAGCTTTTTAGGCAATATTACCGGAAATGTGGAAAATCCATGTTTTCCAAATATTTTTGCGGTGGTGTTCTTTATATCTTCCAAAATCTGATTCCGGTTTCCGTAAATTGGAGGTATCTTAATATCAATGTCTTCTTTTGAAGATTTCATTCTCAAGATATAAATGGGACTTGGTGTCGCGATGATAAATATACTATTAATTGAATTTTTATCCTTATATGGTTCAAAATTATAATCATCAATATGGTGATTATTCTCAAAGAATAATATATTTCTTTGCGATGTTATCTCACTCTCAATTTCCGCGATTTTATTAATATTTACAACGCTAAATACTGAATCCCGTTTTCTCAATTCCGATGAAAATTCCTGTAACATATCTATCTCCTTGCTTAATATCTC
>JAISDF010000027.1 GCA_031265025.1 Spirochaetaceae bacterium | reverse complement strand
GTTTTGGGCTTTCCGTATCTTAATTTCTGGAGCAAGGCCCCATGGCCAAACAGGGAAAAGTAATTATAGACCGGGAACTGTGCAAGGGTTGTTATCTTTGCGTTCGTTCCTGTCCGGTTAAGGTTCTCGCCGGGGATACCGAAATAAACGCGCAGGGTTCCTATCCGGTCATGGCGGTAACGCCCGAGAAATGTATTGCCTGCGGAAACTGTTACCAGGTATGCCCCGATGTATGTATCGAGGTATGGGAAATTTAAGCATGAACAGCGACGAAAAAATTTTGATGAAGGGGAACGAGGCTATCGCCGAAGCGGCCATCAGGGCGGGCTGTACTGCCTATTTCGGCTATCCCATTACGCCCCAGAACGAGATTATCGCCTATATGGCGAAACATATGCTCGAAAAGAACCGCATCTTCATCCAGTCCGAAAGCGAGGTGGCGGCCATCAACATGGTCTACGGCGCTTCCGCCGCCGGGGCCAGGGCAATGACCAGTTCTTCAAGCCCCGGCATAAGCCTCAAGCAGGAAGGCATCTCCTATGCCGCGGGCGCGGACCTTCCCCTGGTTGTGGTGAACATGGTGCGGGGTGGCCCGGGGCTGGGAAACATTGCCCCCTATCAGGGAGATTATTTCCAGGCTACCAGGGGCGGGGGTCACGGCGATTACCGTACCATTGTACTGGCCCCCAAGAGCGTTCAGGAATGTGCCGGCCTCACCTATCTGGCCTTTGACCTTGCCGACCAGTACCGCATACCGGTCATGGTTATGGCCGACGGCATGATAGGCCAGATGATGGAAGGGGTCATACTTCCCCCGGAACGCCGTCTTGATGAACTCCCCAAACGGGACTGGACAGTGGGCCGCATGTGGGAACGCAAAGACAAAAGCCCCCGGCACATCAGCTCCCTTGAACTGACCCCGGAGATTCTTGAAAAACTCAACCTTGCCCGGGAAGAGCGCTATGCCGGAATAACGGATAGGGAATGCCGCTATGAGTCGGCGGACGAGGACGGCGACCTGATTCTTGTCGCCTACGGAACAGCCGCGCGCATAGCCCTGGGGGCAAAGAAACTTGCCGCCGGGGAAGGCATCAAGCTGGGCATTTTCAGGCCCGTCACCCTCTGGCCCTTCCCCGCAAAGGCCCTGGGCCGTATCGCCGCGTCAGGCAGACCCATACTCACCGTGGAACTGAGCTTTGGCCAGCTTGTCGAGGATGTAAAGCTTTCGGTTTTCGAAGCCTCAGGCGGGGGCAAATGCCCGGCGGTGCATCTACTCGGCCATTCGGGAGGAACCCTCCCCACCGAAGAAGAAATTTTCGCCAGAGCCAAAAAGATATTGGGGGCGTAACAGCGTGAAGAAACTCTACGGCTATCCGGAAAGCCTTAAAAAAATTTCCACCAAATACTGCGGAGGCTGCGGCCACGGGGTGATACACCGGATTATTACCGAAATCATTGACGAACTGGGCCAAAGAGAAAGGGCTATCATCACAAACCCCGTAGGATGCGCCATCTGGGCTGACTTATATTTTGAATTTGATTCTGTCCAGCCTGCCCACGGCCGTACTCCCGCCGCCGCCACAGCGGTCAAGCGCGTATTGCCCGATCACCTCGTTATATGCTATCAGGGCGACGGCGACATGGCCGCCATAGGAACCGCCGAAATGATACACGCCGCCAACAGGGGCGAGCGATTCACCACGATCTTCGTAAACAACGCCATCTACGGCATGACCGGAGGCCAGATGGCCCCCACAACCCTGGTCGGCCAAAAAGCCGTTACCGCCCCCTTTGGCAGGGACCCCGGAACAAGCGGCATGGGCTATCCCATCAAGGTGGCCGAACTGCTCGCCCAGCTTGAAGGAACCAGGTACATTGCCAGAGGCGCGGTAAACAACGCCGCCAATGTACGCAAAACAAGGCAATATATAAAGAAGGCTTTCGAAGCCCAGCTTGCCGGAACCGGTTCGACCATAGTGGAAATTCTTTCCCAGTGCCCCACAAACTGGGGCATGGAACCGGAACAGGCGGTAAACTGGCTTGAGGAACACATGATTCCTGTTTTCCCCCTGGGGGAAATCAAAAATACCCTGTAAAAACAGCTTTCCGGTTCTTAATGGGAAACAGCGGCGCTGATAAATCCTGATGAGGCCGGGACAGTGAGGTGTATAATGACCGAAAAATCTTTTTTCGCCGGCTTCGGCGGCCAGGGAATCATCTCCCTGGGACAAATATGGGTGTACTGCGCCATGAAGGAAGGAAAAAACGTTACCTTTTTTCCATTTTATGGCGCTGAAAAGCGGGGCGGCATAGCCAGAGCCAGCGTCATCGTCTCTGACGAAGAAATCGCCAGCCCGCTGGTTACTACCCCCGACTCGGTTCTGGTGATGAACAGCGATTCCCTTCCCCTCTGCGAAGGCATACTCAAAAAGGGAGGCGTCATGGTTATCAATACCTCGCTGGTCAAAGACAAGCCGGGCCGGGAAGACATAAACACCGTCTCCCTTGAAGCCCAGAGCATAGCCGAACAAATCGGCAATCCAAAAATCGCCAACATGGTCGCCCTGGGCGCCATGGCGAAAGTTTCAGGAGCCCTTGCCCTTACCGGCATAGAGGCGATTCTAGAAAATTTCTTCCCCGATGACAAACACGGTTTTATCCCCATGAATGTTGAAGCCATACGGGCCGGATACGGGGCGGTGTAAGGAGCCCTCCGGCATTCAATATGAAAACCATATTGCCGTGTTTATTGCTGGTTCTTTTGGCCTTCCCCGGCGCGGCGGAGCCGGTTTCTTCTACGGAACTGGGCCTGCAGCTTTCCTCACGGCCTGAGGCAAAAATCACGATTACCCGGCAGTATATTTTCCCTTTTCTCCGGGGAGAAAGCCCCCTCACCAGGGATAACAACATCGACCTCAGCCTGAGCGCGGAACTTTCTCCCATATCGGTAAACGGCGGCGCCGGCCTCACCTGGACGCCCGCCGCGTTCTTTCAACTGGCCGGAGGCGTAAAGGCAGGCTCAGGCTGGAACCTGGAGATATTCGGCCGGGAAATCAGGGGCTACGGAATCAACCGGCCGCGTTCCGGTAGTGATCCCGCCAAAGAAAGAGCCGGCCAACCCCTGGGCGGCCTCCTCTGGAGCGTCTTTGGCGGAGGGACACTGCAGTTTGACCTTGGGGCGGTAATTCCCGGAGAATGGAACCATATCGTATTCAGGGCCTACCAGGAACTCCGCTATAAAGCCAACAGTTCCGCCGGCAGCAACGATTCATGGTATTTTGAAAACGACGACGGGGAAAACCGCAACGGCTTTATCACCTACGGTTCCTATGTACTGGGCTACCAGATGCCCATAAGACTCAACATGGCCGGCTTCATGGCGGAGATGACCAGGCTTCTCTACGATACCCCCGGAAGAAAAGCCTGGGGAGATGAACTCAGCCAGTGGACCCTTTCCGGCCTGGCAAACTATACCCTTACGGAAAATTTAAGCGCCGCCCTGGTAATCCAGTTCCGTACCAGGCGGAATTATATTTCAGGCGATGAAAATACCTTCTACCAATACCGC
>JAISDF010000250.1 GCA_031265025.1 Spirochaetaceae bacterium | reverse complement strand
AGGAAAGATGGAAGTTATAATGTCTTTCATGCCATGAAGTGCAGGAAAGAATTTTACCATTATGTGGAGGAAAGCGGCTATTATGTCTGATATGACCGAACAGGAAGCATGGGAGCTTGATGAGCTTTTGACCGGAACAACCCCGGAGGTCGACCCGTCTGTACAGGGGCCGTTTATCAAGCATCGCACTATGATGGTTGCCCTTGACCAACTGTCGGCGCAATACCTTACGGCAAAGATGCTCTCTACCAAACAGTCCCCCACGGAAATTATCAGCGACATGATACGCCGTGAAATGTCCCTGCCGAAATAGAAACTCACGATACGCGGATAGCGCGAGGACGGCAGATGAGGAAACGCGCCCCCTCCACGCTAATTAGCGGACCTTATGCTTCACTCCTTCCCCTGGGCGGCGATGAAGGCCCGGTATTTTTCGGGGTCGCTTCTGAAGGCGACCAGTGAGGACACCGGGTCTTCCTTTGCCTTTGCCAGGGCCTGGGAGGTCTCAAAGATCAGCCTTTCGGCGTCGATGAGCCTTCCGGCGCGGGAACTTAAGCCTATGGCAAGGTCGGCGCCGGAAGAAAAACGCGGGGCAAACCCGGACAGAACCTTGGCGTGAAACTCCTCGGCCCTGGTAAATGCCTGGTCCAGGTCCGCGTTGGGGATGATTACCGCGATGCCCTGATTTCCCCATTCAAAAATAAGATCCCTGAGGGTAAAGTGCTTTACCGCCATTTCGGTAAATTCATTGAAGAACGGCCGGGGATCAACGCTGTCAAATTCCATGGCGATGAGTACCAGGTCCTGCTCAAAGGCCGCGCAGCGGTGAAGCTCGGACGCGAGCCGTTCCTTTGTATAGGCTGCCCAGCTTATGTTGCCGTGAGGGGAATAAAGCCCCTTGGGGCGCTCTTCCTCTTCTTCCCCGGCCGCCGGCTGCCTGTTTTGCGGGGGAGGCGCTTCTTTCTTTTCGGGAGGCTTTGCCTGTTTCTCTCCGGTACTTTCGGCGAATTTGAAGGTCCGCGCGTCTCCCATGTCAACGTTGATTATCCTGGGCGCGGGGTGTTTTCCGAACAGGGCCCCCGCTATCATGGTCAGCAGGGCCAGGGCCAGGGCTGCGAGAATCGCCATGAGGGTATGCCTTAAGATAACGGTAAATTCCCCGTAGTCAATGATATAGTACATCGCGCTGATGGACGCGTTGCGTATGCCTTCTATATTGAGTTTTGCCCAGTGGGGGTTCCGGGAAAGGCCGAAGCGCGTAACAAAGCGGGGAATGTCATTGGTCCAGGTGATGATGCCCTCTTTCCGTTCCACGGCGTATTCATTGCCGTAGGGCCCCGACAGTATGGCCCCCTGGAGGGTTTTGGACCGCATGACGCCGTCCCTGATCACGTCACGGAAGGGCTGGTCCATAAAGCCCAGTACCCCGGCGGCATTCGCCGTATCTACAAGCTCGTAAAATTCCTTTTCGGAGTTGTTATGCTGCACATATATACTGCGATGGGTCTTGTAGATTCCGTATCCCAGGGCTCCGCCATACGCAAGAAGACAAAAAAGACCTATTATTGAACTAAATCTTGGCCGCATGGACTTATTATATATGTTTTTTTTAAACCATGCTAGAATAAAATCAATGATTTTACGAAAAAGAGCCCTGCCGCACGGCTGGTATCCCGCGTCGGGTGAGGAAACCCGGCTTTTTCTTGACAGGGCGGCGGAATCCATAGGCGAAAATCCCCCTCTCCAGGGCGCCCTTGCCTGTATGGTCCCCCACGCGGGCTGGTATTTTTCAGGCGCGCTGGCCGCCAGGGGCGTCTATACCCTTGACGCCAAGGCCGAGACCGTGGTGGTGCTGGGCGGCCATCTTCCCGCGTCATGCCCGGTCCTGTATGCCGAAGAGGACGGGGCCGAAACGCCCCTGGGCGTCCTCGAAATGGACGGCGAATTCCGCGGCGCCCTCAGGGAGGTCCTGGGCGGCCAAAGCGACCGCGGGGCGGACAATACCGTCGAAATACAACTTCCCCTGGTCAAATACTTTTTCCCCAACTCGCGGCTGCTCCATCTCCGCCTTCCGGCCGGGCCTGAATCTTTTGAGGCCGGTAAAGCAATAGGAAAAACAGCCAGGGCCCTCGCTCGAAAAACCGTGGTCATAGCTTCCACGGATCTGACCCACTACGGGCCGAATTACGGGTTTACGCCCAAAGGATTAAGTCCCCAGGCCCTGGACTGGGTTAAAAAAACCAATGACGCCGCCTTCATCGCCTCGGTAATCTCCGGAGAAGCCGGGGACATACTGGCCAGGGCGGAAGAAGACCGTTCAGCCTGTTCCGTTGGGGCGGTGCTTGGGGCGCTGGGTTTTGCCCATGACCACGGGGCCCGGAACGCCGTTCCCGTTGCTTACGGCACCAGCGCCGACAGGGGCACGGCCTCGTCCTTTGTGGGATACGGCGTCATTGCCTGGTACAGCTAAGCACCGCGTCGATTTCGGCAAGGGCGCGGCGTTTTAACGCGCCCAAAACAGTCCGCCTCTCCCCTCCGCGCCTGAACAGGGCCGCGCCCAGGGGGAGCAGGGTCATGAAAACAGCGCGGTCCCCGGCGTCAAGGGACTCGACGCGGAAATCCGTATAAATTTGAAATTCCGGCAGGGCTTCTATGTCCCGGCGGTAGGAGAGAAGAAAGTCAACGGCGCTTTTCCGGGCTGTTCCGCCTGGGTTGCGGCGGACGTCACTCCGGGCCGCTCCGCTGTCCGGGCCGCGGCAGGGGCCGCCTGGGGGCCGGGCGGGAGGCCGCGCCGGGAGACGCAG
>JAISDF010000221.1 GCA_031265025.1 Spirochaetaceae bacterium | reverse complement strand
GCGTCCGGGGCCATAGCCCTTTTCGGCGAAAAATACGAAAACCAGGTCAAGGTCTATACCGTGGGGAAATCCCAGGACGATTTTTTCTCAAAGGAAGTCTGCGGCGGTCCGCATGTGGAGCATACCGGCGGCATGGGCAGATTCAAAATCCAGAAGGAACAATCCTCCTCCGCCGGGGTCAGGCGCATCAGTGCGGTACTGGAATAGAAGCCCCTAAATCCTTATAATGAAGAGGATTGGTCCCGGCTTCGGGAGTCTGTTCCGGGGCTGAGGCCGTAACCGGACAGGTTTTCAGTTTTTTATAAGACAGGAGGCTCCTTTTCGGGAGTTTCAGGGGAATTGTATGAAACGAGCACTATTTTTTCTTGCCCTTTTGGGCATTCTTACCTGCGGCGCTTTTGCCCAGTCGGACTTGCAGCCTGTCGCCATAGTGCGGCTTACCAGGAGCGAGCCTATCACGGTCAAGCAGCTCCGTACCGAAGTCCAGCGCGCCGAACAGGGTTCCGGCAGGACGCTGACCCTTGAGGACAGGCGGCGGGTGCTGGATGTGATGATTAACGAAAGGCTCGCCCTCCAGGCCGCCGAGCAGGAAGGCATCTTTGTCAGCGACGCCGAAGTTACCCAGCAGTTTCAGCAGCTCAGGTCTATTCTTGCCCAGAACATCGGGAGGCCGCCCACCGACGCCGAGTTTGAACAGGCGGTACGGAACGAAACGGGCCTTGATGTACCCGGATTCAGGGAACAGCTCAAGCGCCAGGCCACGGTACAGAAATACATGCTCAGCAAGAAGCGGAGCATTTTTGAAAGCATTAGTCCGCCGACAGAAGTTGAAATTGCCGAGGCCTACAGCCTTTCCCGGACCGATTTTATCAGGCCCCAGACAGTGCGGGTTTCGGTGATCCAGGTGCCCGGCGGCGCCACTGCCGCAGAAAGCGCCAGGGCCAGGGAGCGGGCCGAACAACTGCTTCAGGAAATAGGCGGCAATGCCGGGAAGTTTGACGAGGCCCTTATCAGGGCACAGTCGCCCAACTCAAACTACCAGGGCGGCGACGGCGGTTATATACCCCGCAATCTTCAGGCTCAGCAGGCCCTGGGCGCTGATTTTGTAAATTCGGCCTTTACCCTCAGACAGGGAGAAGTATCAAGGATCATCGAAAGCCCCAGGGGTTATGAAATAATCAAAGTTACCGAAACCTACGAACAGAAAAATCTGGAACTCACCGATATAGCCCAGTTGGGAACCAACATTACCGTCAGGGACTTTATAGTGAATACCATGGTCCAGCAGCGCCAGAACCAGGCCAGTGAAAGAGCCCAGCGCGAACTCATAACCGAACTCCGCCAGGGAAACAGCTTCCAGATATTCGAAAACAACCTTTCTTTTTAATATGGCATCCCGGAGAAGAGGCCGCATACTTGCTTTCCAGGCGCTCTACTCCTGGGAAGCGTCACATAACCCGGCCGGGGCATCCCCCGCTCCGGCTGTCCCCGAAACGGTATTTGATTTTTCCTGGCTGGAGAACGAAAAGCAGGATGCCCTGGATGACGGCACCAGGGACTTTTCCCGCCTCCTTATCGCCGGCACCATCGAAAATATCAAAGCCGTAGACGAAATGATAAAGCGGCATCTTAAAAACTGGGACTTCTCCCGCCTTAACCGGGTAGACCTGGCGCTGCTCCGTTTGAGCGCCTATACCCTGCTGTTTCAGGCAGACATTCCCCCCTCCATAGTCATTGACGAAGCCATAGGCATTTCCAAGGAATTCGGGACCGATGATTCTTTCCGCTTTATCAACGGAGTTCTCGACGGTATACGGAAAACCATCCAGGGCACGCAGAGCCCGGAAAGTAAAGAGCTGTCCCCATGAAGAAGCGGAGGCTGCTTCCCTTTGTATTTGCCGCCGGCCTCGCGCTTTCAGTCATCCTCAGCGCCGCGCTCCTCTCCCTTACGATCATGGGAGAGGCCCCCCGCAGGGCCGGTACAGGGAAAAACGCTGAAAAAAACGCTGATCCCTTTTACAAGTCCCTCATCGAATTCGACGCGGTCCTCACGCAGTCCCGGCCGGACCGGCTTGACGCGCTTTTATCTGAACTCGAAAAAAAAGCCCTCAGTGTTGATTCGCGGCTTTCGGTGCTAAAACGCCGGAGAACGCTCGCCCGGCAATACCCCGAATACACGGAACAGTACCGGGACGCGGCTCTCCGGGCCCAGGAAGATTTTCCCTATGTACAGCCCCTTGCCCTTGCGGCGTCAGAGGCGCTGCTTCTTGACTTTGGGGAAATCCCTCGGAACGGCTTTGACCCTACCCTCAGGGCCCGCCTCAACGATCTGGCCGGAAAGCTGTCGGCAGACTCCCAGGCCCTGGCCGCCCTGGCCCTCCGTGTGCTTGCCGGAGAGTGCGCGGATATACGTTCCGCCTCGGCCATACCCGACGTTGAAAGGCTCTTTGACATAGCCGCCTCGGAAACCGTGGGAACGGAGCATGGCCTCCTGGCGGTGAACAGCGCGCTGCTCCGTATCCATAACGGAAACATTCCCGGCGCCATGGCCCGGATAGAAGGGCTCCTCAACGAAGAAGAAAACAGCGAACAGACCCTGAAAACAGCGGCCGGCCTGGTCTACGATTACGGCGATCCCCTCAGGGCGGCGGCCATCCTCGCCCCCTTTACCGATCCAGAAAGCATAGCCAGAGAAGCCGACGCCCTGTACCTCGGAGGAAGCGTTGACAACGCGAAAAACCTCTGGAAGCTGCTCCTCTCACCGGGAGACGAGGTCCCCCAACAGATACGCGAAAGGGCCCTCTACAATCTCGGCGCGCTGGAAACCGATACACGAGATGCCAAAAACTATCTGGAAGAACTTGTCAGGATAAACCCCGGCAACACCGGCGGCATTATACGCTACAGCCGGCTCCTTTCGGCGTCTGAGGCGGCCGCCCTGCTTGAACTCCGTATCCCGGGAAATCCTGAAGACGCGGAATTCCCCCTGAGACTGGAAATACTCAAGAGGAGGCGGGATCTGGTCCAGCCTGCCCGGCTCGCCGCCGAAACATGGTTTCTCATCAATGCCTATCCGCGGGAACCGGCCGCTTACGAATGGGGCGCGTTTTACTTTAACCTCGAAAAAATCTACGACGAAACAGCCATACTTTTCAGGAACGCCGCTTTCAACAATATTGAAAGTCCGCTTCTCTCCCTCCATAAAGCCCTTCTTTTGATACTCGACGGTTCAATGGAAAGCGGCGAAGAAGCTCTCCTTGCCCTGGCGGAAAACGAAGCCCCGGACTGGAGAATATACGCCAATCTGGGCAG
>JAISDF010000205.1 GCA_031265025.1 Spirochaetaceae bacterium | reverse complement strand
CCGAGTTCCCGCCGGGTGTCTTTGTGCCGCAAAAGGGTCATGAGGGCGCGGAAGGCCCGGCTCCCTGTCCAGGGGATGAGGTAAAAACCCCCGTCATCTGAGGGAAGCAGGTCCCCTGGCCCCAGGGGGCCGCTTGACGCGAGGCGGTTTTTCAGCGCCCGGCGGCGGGCACCGGCAAGAATGAGGCGGGCGGGTCCCGATAAAAACGGATAGTCCTTGTCTTCAAGAAGAATACGCTTCATGGTTTCCGCGACGCGGCTGTGGATTTCGCCGCCGCTGCCCCGCCACACCGGCCCCCCGCCCGAAAGGGCCTCGGTCACATAAATTTCGGCGCGGCGCCTGTCAAAGGATTCAATCTGCCAGTACCTTCCGCCCAGGGCTATACGGCTGCCCGGCTCGGGGAGAAAATTCACCGTCCCCAGCTCCTTTCCGCCGTGGCGAACCTTGTATTCGGCCTCATCGGGAAAAACCGAATAGAACGAATAATTGTTCACCGTGTATTCGCCCTCAAGACCCAGGATGACGCCGCCCTCGGCGGTCCTTTCAATATAGTCCTGGGCTTCAAGGGAAGCGAGTATGGCCCGGTAATCGTCAAGGCTTACGCCGAGAAAGGGCGAAAGGGAAAGCAGCCGCCGGGCAAGTCCCGAGGCTTTCTGTTCCCCCAGGGAAGCAAGGACGCTCAGGGTCTGGTGAATGAGGAGGCTGTACGGCAGGGGCTTTAACAGGGCCGGTTCTATCCACTGTTCTTCAAGGTAGAGCTTTACCACGGCGATGGTTTTGAGGAGAGCCCAGGGCAGGGACCATGCCCCGTCATCATCACCCGTCCGCTCCAGAGAGGTAAAATACATTTCGGGAAGCCCCGAAAGCCGCCCCGAGCGGCCCAGGCGCTGGACAAAGCCCGAAACGCTTGAAGGCGGGCCAATCTGTATGATGCGGTCAAGACGGCCTATGTCTATTCCCAGTTCAAGGGTGGCCGTCGCCGCGGCGGTACGGGGGGCTTCTTCTTCGCGGAGCTCCCGTTCGGCGTCCATGCGGAAATGGCCGGACACGCTTCCGTGGTGCACATAAAAAACATCTTCTTCCTTTTTTTTGGCCGCCATAGTCTTGAGCACGTTGACAATCTCCTCGGCCTCAAGGCGGCTGTTGGCAAAGATGACGCACTTTTTTCCCCGGCACTGTTCGTAGAGGGTCTCGTAATACGAAACCTCGTCGCCTGAGGGATGGCAGTCAAGGGCAAGGCGCGCCCGCTTTTTCCCTTCGTCTTCCTGTACAAGAAGGCCCTTTCTCCCGGAACCGAGGCCCAGCCAGCGCAGGGCCTGACCGTAGTCCCCCAGGGTAGCCGAAAGCCCTATGCGCCGGGGCAGGCAGCCGGCCCTTTCCTCAATGCGGGCTATCTGGCAGAGCAGTTGGGAACCCCTGTCGCTTCCCATAAAGGCGTGTATCTCATCTATGATGATGAAGCGGAGAGCGCCAAAAAGCGCCGGGATTTTTTGAGGATGACGGATGAGCAGGGATTCAAGGGACTCAGGCGTTATCTGAAGCACGCCGGAAGGACAGGAGAGAAATTGTTTTTTGTATCTGTCATCAACATCGCCGTGCCAGCGCCAGAGCGGTATGGCCCCGCGTTCAAAAAGACCGGTGAGCCTTTCAAACTGGTCGTTAATGAGGGCCTTGAGGGGCCCGATATAGAGCGCCCCGACAGAGCGGAGAGGATCAAGAACAGAAAGCACGGGGAAGAAAGCCGCTTCGGTTTTTCCCGAGGCGGTCCCCGAGGCGATGAGCAGATTGTCGCCGCCTGAAAGCACGGCGCCTATTGCCTTTTCCTGAATACCCCGAAGGCTTTCCCAATGCTTTTCGTAAATGTATTCCCGCACAAAGGGGGCAAGGCGGGAAAAGGCGCTGTCCATCAGAATTCAAATTCCGTATAAAGGTCATCGTCATGACCTTTCCTGCGGAACGAAAAATCCCCGCCCTTGATGACGCGGTAAAAATCAGCGCCGTCGTCGTCTTTAAGCAGATTAAGCAGACCCAGAAAATCCCTGGTGATTTCCCTCGGGGTGATAAATTCGGCCGCGCCGGGAGAAGCAAAGACCAGTTCCATGAAGGCGGTCAATTCCTCTTCGCCCAGGGGAGGCGTCCAGTCGTAATGCTGGGCGTGAATCTCGGTTATCCTTTCGAGTAACACGAAAATTTCTTCGTGGCTGAGCCGGGCAAGGCGGAGTATGGGGCCGGTAAAATCAGGATAACCCTGGCGGACAAATCGGTTTTCCGAGAGGCGGCTCTTGAGTGCCGCGTAACTGTAAAGGCCCCGCCGCGCGTCTTCGACAAACTGGGGCGTTCCGCCCAGGTATATACCCAGATGCCGGGCCTTGCCCTGCATCACGTCGTTGAACAGGGAAAGAAGCTTTTCGTAATTGTTCTCCCTGCTCTGGCGGTTCGAGATTTTATAGAGATTCACACATTCATCAATAAAGAGCAGCAGCCCCCTGTAGCCTATCTTCGCGCTGAAAACGGCAAAGAGCTTTATATAATCGTACCAATTTTCATCGGTGATGATTTCCCCGACACCCAGCGCGGCCCTGGCCTCGGTCCTGGTGGCATACTCGCCCCTGAGCCAGCGCACGGCGTTCCGTTTTTTTTCGTCGTCGCCCCGGAGAAAGGCCCGGTAATACGCGGCCACCACCCGGGCGAAATCAAAGCCGTGGGCAAAATCCTCCATGGTGGAAACAATCTGGAACATTTTCCATTCAACCTTGGAAGCAAGGTCCCCGCCGTCCTCCCCCTCGTTCCGCAGCTCCTGCTGTATGCCGCCTATCCATTTCTGGAGCATCGCCTCCAGAGCGCCGCCTTCGGGCCGCAGCTTGGTGGAAAGCCTCTGCGTCAGTTCCCGGTAAGTCCGCAGCCCCCCTGACCCCGACAGCCGCTTCTCCGGCGAAAGGTCCGCGTCGGCCACCACGAAATCCCGGTCCATGGCGTAGTTCCGCAGGGCCTGCAGGAAAAAGCTCTTGCCCGACCCGTACCTTCCCACAATAAAGCGGAACGCGCCCGCGCCGCCGCTCAACTCCTCAAGGTCCCGCAAAACCGTCTCAATCTCTTTCTTGCGGCCCACGGCAAGATACTCAAGACCTATGCGGGGCACCACCCCCGCCTGCAGGGCGCCAAGAACCGCGGTACTTATACGTTTTGGAATGATAACCCTCATAACCCGCTGTAATGCTACTTCCTTTTCTCGTTTGCCGCAATGGACAAAACCCGCGGGAGTATTTACCGCAAGGAAGTCAAAAAAGTAAAAGAAGGGGGGCGCATTTCCACACTGCCGTTTGGCATTGTAGCATAAGTGTCGCGCCCCCCTACGGCGCAGCCTAAAGTCTGCGCCTACCCCCCCGCCCGAGGCAGCGCCCAAGCGAAGACGCAGGGCGTTTCCGCACTAAAGCGGCAAGGCGTGGGGCCCGATAAAGGCCCCGCCTGGGATGCAGTGACAGGCCCCGCCCGAGGCAGCGCCCAAGCGAAGACGCAGGGCGTTACCTTTACTCCGGTTGAAAAATCCGGTAAACCACTCTATTATTATTCCCAGAGGCTTTTATGGACGTAAACCGTAGCTACAAAGACAGCGTCTTTTCCCTCCTGTTCAACGACCC
>JAISDF010000138.1 GCA_031265025.1 Spirochaetaceae bacterium | reverse complement strand
TGTCAGGCGCAGGGCGTACCGCGTTGACTGTTCGGCTCTTGAAGTGCGGGGAAAGGCGGGGTACTGCGCTTCCTGCGGCGGGGACGCGGGGTTTATCAGGCTGTAGCATGAAACGGCGCATAACGAAGCCCGTAAAACGACGCGACGCTTACGAGTTGGCCCGGCGGCGAGCTTCATTGACACAATCTTAATTTGGACATACAGTATTTTTAAGGAGCATATATGAATGCCAAAAAATGGTTTTTTATAATAATTACTTTATTAGAAACTTTATGTTTGCTTGGCTGCGCAAGCACGGGTACGCCGCGAAGAGCCGCGATGGATTACGCGGGTAGTGTCAATTTCTACTTTGAGCCCCATACGCAAACAGAAAATCTCTGTGTTATCCTGACTAAAAATTATGCGTTTATCAGAACTATTGACGGCCTTCCGCTTACCGATTGGGTTATCTCGCCCGGGATTCATCATTTGGTTGTTCAATACCAGTTCTCAGGCCCAACGTACGGCAGCAACAGTGAGCCCGTATCTATGGTGTTTTCTTTTGAAAGCGGAAAATATTATTATCTTGATTATGAGATTACAGGGAAGTCAACTGTTTCTGCTTCCGATACAATACAATTTTCAATTACGGAATTAACCGACCCCGCGTTAATTCAAAAGGCCGATAACGCGATTGCGTTGGTTAAATCAGGCCTCGAAAAACAAGAACCATATTTAGTATTTTCTGATACAAATCCCGCTCATTTAGAGGGAACATGGGAGTTCAATGCTTTTACACTAACCTTTAACGAGGGCAGGTATAGAATTGGCATAAAACTTTTTGGACGGGAAAATGCCCGGACTTCCGAAGGCAGGTATTTCTTTGATGACCAAACTATAGTCGCGCTTGTTGAAAACGAAACCGGAGTTGGCGCCTATGAGAGGCTTAAAAAGGTTTGGTATTATGAATTAAAGGATGGTGTCTTGGAAATAAAAGTTCAAGGTGATGAAAATTATTTGGCGAATGGCAAATACTTAAAAAGCAACTGATAGTGCGCAATGTACGCCCCTGCCGCACATAAGAGGCGTGTTTACACTATAAAGAAAAGCCCCGCCAAAACCCCGGCCAGGGCCAGCGCGGTAAGGGCGTACACCCACCAGGGCAGGGCGCCGGCGGCTTCGCCCGACGCGGCTTTTTTGCTTTTTCCCGCACCGCCGCTTCCGGGGCTGGTGCTTCCCTGACCGCCGCTTTCCGGCGCGCTGTAGCCGCAGACAGGACAGCCCTTGTCAAAGAGGAATTCCCCGCCTGAAAAACCGCAGGAGGGGCAGAGTATGGACGAAAAAAAATTACCGCATTTAGGACATTGTTTGGCGTTCCGCCCGACTTCGGCGCCGCAGTGCTCGCAGAAGAAACGGGCCCGCTTCATCCGGCCGCTTTATTCTCGGCCGTGCCCTGGGTCGCGGGGCAGGCTTCCGCCTTGGCGCACGACGCGCATTCCGCCGGGGCGGGCTTCGTCTGATCGGCTTTTGCCTGATCGGGCTTCGCCTGAGGCTTGGAGCTCAGCGACGACCCTTTTTTGTCGGTAACATAAAAACCCGAGCCCTTAAAGATGACGCCTGTCCCGCCGTTGATAAGGCGGCGCAGTTCTTTGCCGCATTCGGGGCAGACTTTGAGCGGCTCGTCGCTCATGTGCTGAAAAACATCAAACGCATGGCCGCAGCTTTTACATTCATAACCATAGGTAGGCATACAAAACTTCCTGATTCATTCTGAATATACTGAGATTGGCCAAAAATGTCAAATGAACCAATTTCAATTTTCAATTTTGAAAGCGCCCAAAATTGCAAAAGCGCCCTGTGTTCAGGGATAGAACTCCGTATTTGAAAGGGTTCCGGCCGAAAATGAATTGAAAAGCAGGGCGACCTCCCCGGCGCTCATGGCTCCGGTATTGATACTGATCGTTGTCCCGTCAAGCCGGACCGGATTGGCGAACAGGGCGCTCATCACCGCCATAAAAGGGTCGTCCCCGGTTTCGGCCTCGTTGTCGAAAATCCGTTTTGCCAGGGAAAGCAGGGACTGAACAGAACGGGCCTGGCTTATTGACGGTGTTTCAATATAAAAAAGGCAGCGGTAAAGCGGTTCGCCGCCTGGGGCGGAAGAACCAAGGGCCGCCTCCGCCGGGTACAGGCCGAAGACAAGAGTCTCGGCGGGGAATCGCAGGGGAAGCCCCAGGCCGTTCAAAAAGGCGTTGACGCGGTCCCCGGCTTTCTCGGCCGCACCTGAAAGCAGGGCCCCGCCTTCGAGTCGGGTCCAGAGGGCGGCGGGTTCCAGGGCCGGGCCCGTAAAAAAGGGGTCGCCGTCCGAAACCAGGGCATAGCCGCTTTTTATCAGCACCGAAAGGCCCTCGTCCCGGTTACGCCAGTAGGAATTACCGGTTTCGGACTTTTGCTTTCTCCAGGCCCTGCTAAAGGTAAAGGAAAGGGAACTGCGCAGCGAGGGATAGCGGCCGCCGCCCCAGAGCATATAGCCGCGGCCTTCTTCGCCGCCGTAGAAAGCGGCCACCGCCGTACTGGTCCTGTCCAGTATGACGGCGGCGGAAGCGCCGCTCATGCCGCCGAATTCCATGAGTTCCAGCACCGGCCTTGCCCTTTCCACATCGGCGTAAATGTACAGGGAAGCCCCTCCGGGCAGGACTGAAAACACCGTTGTCGCGGCGGGAAGTTCGGGGGCGCGGGTTCCGGGCCTTGACGCGCAGGACACGAGAAAAAAAGCAAAAGACAGCGCCTTAAAAATACGGAACCCGGGGCCCCTGAATACACCTGTCATGCGTCCTCCAAAAGTTTCCCGGCTATGAGCGGTCCCTGTCCAGCGAAACAAACCAGGTTTCGTCCCCGGCCTCGATTTCCGTCATGCCGCCTGTTTTTTCCCAGAGCACGCGGGAAGCAAGGGTTTCCGATGCCACATAGACGGCAAAGGATTCCCAGGCGGCCTTGAGGCGCCCGGACCCGGAAAGGGAAAGCGTTATGCGGTCGGTAACGTCAAGGCCTTTTTCCTTGCGAAGATTCTGCACGCCCCGTATGAGGTCCCGCACATCGCCTTCCCGGGCAAGGTCTTCGGTAACTTCGGTATCAAGACCCACCGTCAGGGTATTCTCATTGATGACCTTGAGCTTCGCCTTTTCCACGCGCCTGATGTCGAGCTTGGCGGCGCTTATCTCGACCGTCCTTCCCGCGGCCTCGATGGCCAGCACGGCGCCGTCCAGAAGGCCCTGGATTTCATTCTGGCTCAATTCCTCGATGCGGGCGGCTACGGCCTTCATATCACTGCCCAGTTCCCTGCCCAGGACGCGGAAGTTGGCCTTGGCCTGGTATTCCACCAGGTCCTCCTCGTTGTCGCGGAACACCACGGTCTTTACGTTGAGTTCCTCCCTGATGATGTCTTCCATCTCAAGAAGCACCTTTTTTTCGTTGCTGTCACGGGTAACAAGCTCGACGGTTTTAAGGGGCTGGCGGACCTTGATATTGTGCTGGGAACGGAGAGCCCGGCCCATGGACACGGCATGCCGCACCACAGCCATCTTGAATTCAAGCTCCCTGTTCCGCCTTTCCCCGCGGTATACGGGAAAATCCTCAAGGTGTACCGATTCGGCCTCGTCTTCCCTCCTGAGGTTGCGCCATATCGCTTCGGTGGTAAAGGGCATGATGGGACAGGCGACGGTGATCAGGGTTTTCAGCGCCGAATAAAGAGCGCCGTAGGCCTCGGTTTTGTCGGCGTCGTTTTCGCTCTTCCAGAAGCGGCGGCGGGAACGGCGTATATACCAGTTGTTGAGCAGGTCGATAAATTCCACAATGGGGTCCACGGCCTTTGACAGGTCATAGGCGTCCAGGGCGGAACTTACTTTTTCTACCAGGGTTTCTGCCGCCGAAAGTATCCACTGGTCAAGGGGATTGGACGGGCTTGACGGCGCGCCCTGGGGACTTACGGCGTCTATGTTGGCGTAGGTTACGAAAAAACTGTAGGCGTTCCACAGGGGAATGATGATGCTCTTCATCACCTCCCTGACCCCTTCGTCGCTGTAGCGGATTTCCTCGGCCTTAACCACCGCCGAATGTACCAGAAAGAGCCTTATGGCGTCGGCGCCGAACATGCCTATGGCGTCCATGGGATCGGTGTAATTTTTTAGATGCTTGCTCATCTTTTTTCCGTCAGAAGCCAGTACAAGGCCGCTCACGACGCAGTTTTTGAAAGCCGGCCTTTTGAAAAGCGCCGCCGCGAGTATCGTCAGGGTGTAAAACCAGCCCCTGGTCTGATCAATGGCCTCGTTGATAAAATCCGCCGGGAAATGGCTGTCGAAAAATTCCTTGTTCTCAAAGGGATAGTGGTTCTGGGCATAGGGCATGGCCCCGGATTCAAACCAGCAGTCAAGCACCTCGGGCACGCGGCGCATAACGCCTTTGCAGTCACGGCTCCCGCCGCCTGTTTCGCATTTCGCGCAGGGGATGGTAATCTGGTCCACAAAGTGTTTGTGAAGATCACCGGGACTGACGCCGGAAAGCTCACGCAGTTCTTCCCTGCTCCCGATACAGACGGTCTTGCCGCAGTCAGGACATTTCCAGATGGGCAGGGGATTACCCCAGTAACGGTTGCGGCTGATGGCCCAGTCCCTGGCCCCTTCCAGCCACTTGCCGAAACGGCCTGCCTTGATATGTTCGGGAACCCAGTAGATTTTGCTGTTGGCGTCAAGCATATCCTGCTTGATTTTCCGTACATTCACAAACCACGAACCCACGGCCCGGTAGATAAGGGGGCTGCCGCATCTCCAGCAGTGGGGATAGGCGTGGAGTATCTGGTCCCGTTTTACGAGCTTTCCCTCGGCCTTGAGACGCTCCACAATGGCCTTGTCGGCGTCCTTGACAAAAAGCCCCTGGTAATCGGAAACCTCGGCGGTAAAACGGCATTCGGCGTCGATGGGGCATATAACCGGAATGCCCGTATCCTTGAGCACCCGCTGGTCATCCTCGCCAAAACCCGGCGCGGTATGCACCACACCCGTCCCGTCCTCGGTGGACACAAAGTCGCCAAGATAGGTCCTGAAAGCGTTTTGGGACTCCGCGTCCCTAAAATACGGAAAAAGCGGTTCGTATTGTATGCCGGTAAGCTCTGTGCCCTTTTTCTTCCAGAGAACGGCATAATCGCCTGGGTCCTTATAGTAGGCGGCAAGCCTGGCCTCGGCAAGAAGATAACGGCTCCCGTCGGATTTGTCTTCGGCAAGCACATAGTCAATATCGGGCCCCAGCACCAGGGCAAGATTGGAAGGAAGGGTCCAGGGCGTCGTGGTCCAGGCAAGTATGTAGGTTCTGCCCTCGGCAAAGCCTTCCGCAAGGCCTAAAGGTCCGCCCAAAGGCCCGCCCTCAGGCCCGCCCCCGCGCACCTTGAAACGCAGGGTTATGGCCGGATCATGCACATCCTTGTAGCCGCCAAGATTAAGTTCGTGATTGGAAAGAACCGTGGCGCAGCGGGGACAGTAAGGCAATATATAGTAGCCTTCGTAAAGAAGTTCCTTTTCCCAGAGGGACTTCATGACCCACCAGATGGATTCCATATAGTCATTGTCCATGGTCTTATAGTCATGGTCGAAATCCACCCAGCGGCCCAGACGGGTAATGACGCGGCGCCACTCCTTGACATAACGCAGCACCGACGCGCGGCAGGCCTCGTTGAAGCGGGCAATGCCGTAGGCTTCAATATCGGTCTTTGAATTAAGGCCCAGTTCCTTTTCGATGAGATTTTCTACAGGAAGACCGTGGCAGTCCCAGCCAAAGCGGCGCTCCACCTTTTTCCCCTTCATGGCCTGGTAGCGCGGGATAATGTCCTTTATGGTGCTGGGGACAAAATGCCCGATGTGGGGCAGGCCCGTGGCAAAAGGCGGCCCGTCATAAAACACATACTCCCCGGCCCCCTCCCGGCGGGCAACGGACTTTTTGAAAATATCGTTTTTCTCCCAGAAAGAGAGTATTTCTTCCTCAAGCTTAGGGAAACTTACCCTGGGGTCCACACTTCTATACACAATTCGCTCCTGACTTCCCGGACATTGGCCCTACTATGCCACAGACAGCGGCATTTTTCTAGCCTGTAACGGGGATTTACCGGGGAGCATGCACCGCGGAGTAGAATTCTGAAGAATTGTCGCAAGGAAGACCGCTGTACGGTCAATTAAAGGAGAAGAAGTATAGGAAGGGGGGCGCATTTCCATACTGCCGGTGGCAAATAGCCGCATCATCGTCGCGCCCCCGCCCGATAAAGGCATGCGAGCAGGTGCGAAGCATGTCCCGGCGCTAATGCGGCAAGGCGTAGGCCACATAAAATCCCCTGTATGCCATTGTGCCTCGAAGGGCCGCCCCTACGGACGAGCCCCGCATAGCGGGTCTCGCCCTACCCCCCAGGTAGGGCCGGGTTGCGGCAAGGCGTGGGGCCCGGCAAATGTTACAGCCTTAAAGGTTTAAGGCTTTTCACCGGCGGAAAGTCGGGCCAGATGCATTACTTCCCGTAAAATGGCGTTAA
>JAISDF010000106.1 GCA_031265025.1 Spirochaetaceae bacterium | reverse complement strand
GCGGCGGCTTTCGATAATACGCTGAGTGGGCTGGCCGTCGGCGTCCAGTTCCCAATGACGTTCAGGGTACCCATAGGGGGAATTGAGGATTGGATGATCAAAAAACGCCTCTCCCATGGGGGTATAGTAGCACAAAATGATCCGGCGGGGTAAGAGCGCTAATGGCTTATCGTAAAAGCAATATAGCTTTTCGGAATTCAGCTCGATTTATCAATAACCGGGAAAATCTCAGCCGGTGTTCTGTTCGTTGCTCCCGGCGCTGTTTTCGCCATAATTCCGTATATGGACGGCGATTTTAAAATCTTCCTTCTTGATGTGTTCTACCAGCCAGTGTACAAGAACGGAATTTACGTCTTCAAGGAGTTTATCGGAGGAGCCTGAAGTTTTGTATTGCGCGGCAAGGGCGGCTATGGTTTTTGTGAATTCCTCATGGGTTTTTTTGTGGGCCGCGAAGTCCGGGTATTGGTATTGGATTTGCAGGGCTTCTTCGTCGCTAAAGTGGCGTATGGTATAGGCGGCGAGAAAATTCAGGGCCTCGCCCAGTATCTGCGCGCCCTGGCCCCTGGTACAGGCTTCGGCAAGGCTGCTGGTAAGTTTGAATATCTGCTTGTGCTGGGAATCTATGGTACTGTTTCCCGTTTCAAGGGCGGCTGTCCAGGCTATTCCGTATTTCCAGTTTTCATCGCCGCCGGAATTCGCCTCGCCGTACTTTATGAGCCTGGTAAGGGCGCTTTTGTTCGGGAACAGGTATTTGCGGAGTTTGGCGAGGACCTCTTCGATATCCAGGGGCTTGCCTACATGATCGTTCATTCCGGCTTCAAGGGCCTTTTCTATGTCTTCCCTGAAAACATTGGCTGTCATGGCGACAATGGGAACCGACACGGCGCGGGGCGTATCAAGGGCACGTATGCGCCGTGTGGCTTCATAGCCGTCAACTTCGGGCATCTGTACATCCATAAAAATCATGTCGTATTTTTCGGGATCGGCGCTGAACATGCTTACCGCTTCGGCGCCGTTCTCCGCGCAGTCAATGCTGATTTTTGTGGGTTCAAGAAGCGCAAGCACTATTTCCCTGTTTATTTCCACATCCTCGGCGAGGAGTACGCGGAAGTCCTCAAAACTGTCCGGCTTGCCGCCGGCGTTACGCTGTTTTTCTTCGGGGTGCTTTACGCCGATACATTCGTTGATAAGATCGGCGATGGCCGAGGGAAAGAGGGGTTTGGCAAGGTATTTGTCCACGCCGGCCTTTTTCGCGTCATCCTCAATGAGGCCCCATTCGGTGCCGGAGATCATGGTTACCACCGATTTTTCGGCGTTCTGTTTCCGTATGCGGCTGGAAAGTTCCATGCCGTTCATGCCGGGCATTTTCCAGTCTATAAAGTAAATGTCATAGGGTCCGTTTTTTTCGAGAAGCCCAAGGGCGCTCTCTCCGCCTTCGGCCACATCGCAGGCTATGCCGAAGCGCCGGGAAATTTCGGTGAAGTAACGCCTGATTTCCGCTTCGTCATCAACGGCAAGAATGCGCACATTGCTCCAGTCTACCCCGGACTTGAGCAGGGACCTGCGGGTATCGGCGCCCTTTTTGAGCCGCGCGGTAAAGATGAAGGACGCGCCCTTCCCCAGTTCCGACTCAATCCGTATTTCCCCGCCCATCATGCTGACTATGCGCTTGGAGATCGCCAGGCCCAGTCCTGTTCCGCCGAATTTGCGGGTCGTGTTGTTTTCGGCCTGCTCAAAGGAATTAAAAAGCCGTTTCTGCTGTTCGGGGCTGATGCCTATGCCGGTATCGCTTACTTCAATCTGAACAGTACAGACCCGGCCCTCCGCTTCGTCTTCCTCGCCGAGAAGCTGGGCGTTGAGGCGCACGGTTCCCTGTTCCGGGGTAAACTTTACCGCGTTGGAAAGCAGGTTGGTGATGACCTGTCCGAGCCTCTGGTCATCGCCGACGAGTATACGGGGTATCCGTTTGTCTATGGTAACATAAAAGGACTGCTGCCTTTCATCGACCCTGAAATTGATGACATTGACTACCTTTTGAAGCATCTTTTCAAAATCAAAACTCTCAGACGAAAGTTCCAGTTTATTGGCTTCTATTTTTGACATATCCAGTATGTCGTTGATAACGCCCAAAAGGTGCGAGGAAGCGTCTTCGATTTTTCCAAAGGCATAATCTTTTTTTTCTATATCGTCGGCGTTTTTGCCTATGGCGGTCATGCCTATGATGGCGTTCATCGGGGTGCGCATCTCATGGGACATATTTGAAAGGAAGTCCCCCTTGGCCTTGCTTGCCTGCATGGCCTGTTCCAGAGCGGCGGTCCTTTCCTTGTCCATGAGGTCTCTGGCCACGGCGCCGGCAATGGCGCTGCTTACCATGACGGCAAGCTGGGCGTCGCTTTCGCTCCAGTTTCGTTTGGCCTCACATTCTTCCACGCTGAGCACGCCCCATAAACGGCCGTCTATGTACATGGGCGCCCAGATAAAGGATTTAAGGCCGGCGTCCCGCTGCGGGCGGTATGTGTTCTCAGGGCCGGCGGACAGGTCATTGACGCGGACGGCGGAAATAACGCCTGTTTCGGGTGTGTTTTGGGGGAAGGAACTGTTGACAAGATCATCAAAGCCCGTTCCCGCGCGGCAGAGTTTCCATTTTTCATGGGAGAACCAGGCGTAGGCCGGCTCCCTTTCGCCGTTGTCCATTCCGGTTACGAAAACAAGAATCCTCGTAACCTTCATGAATTCTCCCATGCGGCCGAGGGCGCCGAGGATGAGGTCGGATACGGGTTCCCTGGATATAAAGCGCTGGGAAATGCCCGACATGAGCTCCTGCTGTTTGAGCCTGGCGCCGAGCATGGTCTCATTGGTATTCCGTACAACGGCGTTGGCGAGAAGAAGGCTTCCGGAACGGAGTATGCTTATCTCGTCTTTGGAAAAGAACCGGTCCTGGTGGCAGTCGTCAAAGCTGACAAAGCCCCAGAATTTTTCCTGCAGGTAAACCGGAATGGCGAGTATGGATCTGATGGCGCAGGAAGAGAGGAATTCCCTGTCTTCGCCGGGGAGTTCCGCTACCGGGCTGTTTACGCACTGGCCGCACGCGAAGAGGGCTTCCCATGAATGGAGCTTTTCGAGGTAGCATACGCCGGTTCTTACCTTTAGGGCATCTGCGCCTGACCCGCTGTTTTTGAGCCATTCGTATTCCTGGTTATATTTCGGCGTTCCGTTTATGATTCGTTTTTTCCAGATATACATGCGGTCGGCGTCAACACAGAGGGCCAGGACCTCCATGGCCCTGAGCAGGGTCTTTTCAAGATATTCTGATTCTGATGAAAGGAGCATCCCGGCGGCCTGGTTTACCACGCTGAGAAGTTTGTCCCGGTGGCAAAGCTCGTTCTGGGCCATCTCCGCTTTTTCCCGCTCACTGGTATAGATGCGGCTCTGGAAGATGATGGCGGCGCCTATGCTGAGGCCCACCACCACCAGGGTCTGGACATGATCCAGATAACGGTAGGTTCTGCTGACGGCCGGAATGAAACGGGTGAAGGAGGGCAGGGAACTGAGATAGTAACAGGCTACGATCAGGAGCAAATGGCCGCAGAGGAAGATTACCCGGCTTTTCCCCCTGGTGAGGAGGAATACCACGACAATGCTCAGCACGAAGTAGCCCGCCATGGAACTGTCTATGCCTCCCAGGGCAAAATACACCAGGGGAAAAAGTATATCGCAGAGTACAACTACCGTTATCCAGCGGCAGAGGGTATAGAGCCGGAAATGATTGGAGATGAACATCAGGCAGGCTATGACAATATTGAAACCCAGGATCATCAGGATAAGGTATCTGTTGGACCCCATGATGATTCTGGTTATCATTGCGGTGAGAGCGGTTGCCATACCGACGAGGTATATGACATTCACCATTCTGGCTTCAAGAGGAAGCTCTTCCGAATAGATGTATTTCTGAAAAAGGTTTTTGAAGAACCGCAAGTTGCTCCCCTGAAATTTATTGTTGGAGTATACCGGGGACCTCTTAAAATGTCAAATTATGAAACGGCCCCAAAGACTGGATTTTTACCGGGTTTATTGGTATATTTGACTTGTTGGAAATATTGCTATAATATGAATAAAGGAGCCATTATGGAAAAAAGACGTTTTTGGGTGCTTGCGCTCTTTCCGGTACTGGGGGTTTTTAGCCTGGTTTCCTGTACGGACTTCTTTTCCACTTCACTCGCGACCTGGGCCCAGAGGGACCGTACCAAACTTACCATCAAGGTAACGGCTTCCAATGTGGATGACCTTATCGCGCAAAACGGCAATGATCCCGACACATCCCTGGCGATTCTTAAAGGCATAGAGACCGCGCTTAAAGGGGCCTCGGGCCAGTCCAAACTTGACCTGGAAAGCGCCGCCCTGGAAGCCGCGGCAAACGCCGCCGGGCTCGGCAATACGGTGCTTGGTAAATCCAAAGCGATTCTTGACGCCATAGAGTCAGCCCCCTCCGATGTGCTTGCCCTGGTTGAAGATGTTATAGACAGCCTTAAAAATCTCAACGCCACGGCGTCAACCCTGCTCGCCGCCCTGCCTCATCCCGGCGATCCGACCGCCTTTGACGCCTTTATTGATAATTCAGACCCAACCAAACTCGCGCTGGCCGCGGCGGTGCT
>JAISDF010000178.1 GCA_031265025.1 Spirochaetaceae bacterium | reverse complement strand
TTCAAATCCTGGCCCCTCGTAATAGGCGGGCGCTATGGGCTCGGCTCCAAGGAATTCACCCCGGCGATGGCAAAGGCCGTGTTCGACAACCTTTCGGGCAAAAAGATCGCCAGCTTTGCCGTGGGCGTTAAGGACGATATTCAGGGCAAGAGCCTTGATTATGACGAACACTTTGTCCTCCCCGAAGAGGGCATGAACGAGGCGATGTTCTACGGACTCGGCTCTGACGGTACGGTCGGCGCAAACAAGAATTCCATCAAAATCATAGGCGACGCCAAGCCGGAACTCAACGCCCAGGCCTACTTCTCCTATGACTCGAAGAAGTCCGGGGGCTTTACCGTATCCCATCTCCGTTTCGGCAAAAAAGCCATACGCCGGCCCTATCTCATAACCAAAGCCGACTTCCTGGCTTGCCACAAATTCACCTATATAGAAACCTACGATATGCTGGCCAACGCCAAAGACGGGGGAACCTTCCTCCTCAACAGCCCCTATGGGCCCACAGAGGTCTGGAAGCAGCTTCCCGTGGAAGTCCAGAAACGCATCATCGACAAGAAGCTCAAATTTTACGTGATTGACGCCTTTGATATTGCCGGCAAGGCGGACATGGGGACCCGGATTAACGTGGTCATGCAGGCGGCGTACTTCAAAATATCAGGGGTGCTTCCCGAAGCGGAAGCCGTGGATTATATGAAGAAATTCATCGAAAAATCCTACGGAAAGAAAGGCGCCGATGTGGTTGAGAAGAACAACGCCACCATTGATCTGGCGCTGGCCGCGGTGCATGAGGTCAAGTATCCCACTTCAATTGAAGGGGAACTCCACATGAAGAAGGCCATGGCCGGCGCGAGGACTCCCTGGATACAGGAGGTGCTCGGCGCCATGACCGTGCAGGAAGGCGATAAGCTCCCTGTCTCCAAAATTCCCGATGACGGAACCTTCCCCACCGCCACGACCCAGTACGAGAAGCGGGCAATCGCGGAAAAGGTTCCCCAGTGGGACGCCGGGATCTGCATACAGTGCGGTATATGTACTATGGTTTGTCCCCACGCGGTTATCAGGATGAAGACTCTCAGCGACGCCGACGCCGGAAAAGCCCCCAAGGGCTTTAACTGTGTCGAGCTCAAACCCAAGGCCGTGCCCGGAAAAAAGATAAGCCTCCAGATTTCGAGCGAGGACTGCATGCAGTGCGGCGTCTGTATCAACCAGTGTCCCGCCAAGGCCAAAGACAATCCCGAACACAAGGCCCTTTCCTGGGTAACCAATACCCCCGAATACCGGGCCGACCAGGTTCCCCACTGGGACTACTTTATGTCCCTGCCCGAAGTTCCATCAGCCGAGCTTAACCTTGCCACGCCCAAGGGCCTTGCCCTGAAACGGCCTCTCTTTGAATTTTCGGGCGCCTGCGCGGGCTGCGGGGAGACTCCCTATGTAAAGCTCATCTCGCAGCTCTTTGGCGACAGGGCGGTAATCGCCAACGCCACAGGCTGTTCGTCCATTTACGGCGGAAACCTGCCCAGTACCCCCTATGCCCAGCGGAGCGACGGCCGGGGGCCGGCATGGTCAAACAGCCTCTTTGAGGACGCCGCGGAATTCGGTCTGGGCATGAGGCTCACGAGCGACAAGCTGGCCGAATATGCCAGGGAAACCGCGGCAAAGGCTAAGGCCGCTGGTCTACAGACGGCGCTCATCGACAAGATACTGGCCAACGCCCAATCCGATGACGGGGCTATTGAGGAGCAGAGGAAGTATGTTGATGAACTCAAGGCGGCCCTGAAAAATGATTCCGGCGCCGAGGCAAAGACCCTCCTTTCTTTGGCCGACTACTTTATCAAACGCTCGGTGTGGATACTGGGCGGCGACGGCTGGGGTTACGATATAGGCTACGGCGGCCTTGACCATGTCATCGCCTCGGGCCGCAATGTAAACCTCCTTGTCCTTGACACGGAAGTCTACTCCAATACCGGAGGCCAGATGTCCAAGGCGACGCCGGTAGGCGCCATCGCCAAATTCGCCGCCGCCGGAAAGGACATTACCAAAAAGGACCTGGGCGCCATGGCCATGAGCTACGGCTATGTGTATACGGCCAGGATAGCCATGGGCGGCAATATGGCCCAGACCATCAAGGCCTTCATTGAAGCCGAATCCTACGACGGGCCTTCAATCATCATCGCCTACTCCCACTGCATCAACCACGGCATCGACATGATGCACGGCCAGGACCAGCAGAAGGCTGCGGTAACGTCGGGCATCTGGCCCCTGTACCGCTATGATCCCAGGCTCAAGGTCCAGGGCAAAAACCCCTTCCAGCTTGACTCCAGAGAGGCGACTACGAGCATTGAGGATTTCATGTACAAGGAAGTACGCTTCAAAAGCCTCAAGGCCGCGAGCCCCGACAGGGCCGACGCCCTGCTTGCCAAGGCAAAGGCCCAGGCCGAGCGTGTCTTTAAGGAATACAAATACCTCTCTGAACGCCCCTTCTAGGGAACCGGGGGAACGCGGGGCTTCTTTGCCCCGCCTCCCTTGTGACCGGGACCGGGCGCGGGGCTGTCCGGGACAGAGTCCGTTTTGAGAGCAGGATTTCACAAGCCCCTGACACCCGCTTTATTCAGCGGGAAGAAAGCGCTATACTCAAAGCCATGTATTTGACTAAATCGAGCGCCATACGCCGCATAGGTTTTACCTCTACCCGCTTTCAGGGAAGCGACGGGGTATCTCTTGAGACCGCCAAGTGGCGGCAGGTTCTGGAAAGGATGGGCTATGAATGCTTCTTTTTTTCGGGACTGTCCGACTGGGAACCCGAACGGTCCATGGTCGTGGAGGAGGCTTTTTTCGGCCATCCGCTGATTCAGAAGATACAGGACCGCTGCTTCGGGACCACGGTGCGCAGGGAGTCCCTGTCCGGGGAGATTCAGGAGGCGCGCTACCGCCTCAAACGGGCCCTGTATGATTTTGTAAAGACCTTCAATATTGATCTTCTTATTACCGAAAACGCCCAGACCATACCGATGAACATACCCCTGGGGCTTGCCCTTACCGAATTGATTGTGGAAACGGGTCTGCCGGCCATTGCCCATCACCATGACTTTGCCTGGGAGAGACAGCGTTTTTCGGTCAACTGCGTTGAGGACTACCTTTCCACGGCCTTTCCGCCCAGGCTTCATTCCATTAACCATGTGGTAATCAATTCCGAAGCAAGGCGCCAGCTTTCGTACCGCTGCGGCATCGCTTCGACCATCATACCGAATGTGTTTGACTTTGACGCCGAAGCTCCCGTAATGGACGACTATGCCCGCAGCATGCGGGCCGATCTCGGCGTGCGGGATGATGAAATACTCCTGCTCCAGCCCACCCGCATCGTGGAACGCAAGGGCATTGACCACGCGATAGAACTGGCCAACCGGCTCAAGGACAAAAAAGCCAAACTGCTCATCAGCCACCAGGAACGGGATGAAGGGTCCGCGTACTACCACCGCACGATGGATTACGCGGCCCTCCTGGGCGTTGAGGTCATTATCAGGCCGGACCTCATCGGCGCGCGGCGGGGAATCACCGAAACGGGCCAAAAGCGGTACAGCCTGTGGGACTGCTACCTCAACGCCGACTTTGTTACCTATCCTTCAACCTATGAGGGATTCGGCAACGCGTTTCTTGAGGCGATATGGTTCAAAAAACCCATACTGGTCAACCGCTATTCAATTTTTCAGGAAGATATAGAACCGGTTGATTTTGACGTAGTGGTTATGGAAAACTATGTAACGCCGGAGACGGTGGAAACTGTACGCTCCCTTCTTGACAAGCCGGGGGCTGTCGAATTTATGACCGAACGGAACTACGAACTGGGCCGCAGGTTCTTTTCTTTTTCCCTGCTGGAACAGCGGCTCCGTTCAGTCCTGATGAATTTCGGCCAGCTCTAGGCTTACAGCGCGCCATTTCCAAAGGCGTTTATGACACGGGGTATTGGACCCCGCCGCGGATAAAGAGAGGCTGTTCATGGAAAGGAAAGCTATGGAAAAGAAACTTGGTATGAAGTCCCGGGGCGTTTTTTCGGAAACGATACGCCTGGCCCTTGTTATAGGCATCATGGCGGCAATGGCCGTTCCCCTCTTTGCCCAGGTTGACGCCGAATACCCCCGGAGCGCGGTACTTGACGAGTCCCTTTACGAAAGCCTTCCCCGGAGGTCCCTCCTTGCGGC
>JAISDF010000076.1 GCA_031265025.1 Spirochaetaceae bacterium | reverse complement strand
TGCCGGTAAGGCCGAATCAATGGGCATTACCATACTGTATTCGGTCAGGGCGGACAGCCTGATACTGGAGAACGGAAAGGTCGGCGGCATAACAGCTTCCGGCCAGGACGGAACTTCTTGTCGTGTTTACGCCAAGGCTGTGCTGCTTGCCACAGGCGGATACGGGGCAAACAGTGATTACATCAGCGATGAGCTGAAAAAACTGCCCTATGCCGGTTCAGTCTCCGCCACCGGAGACGGACTCATTATGGCCGTCGCGTCAGGCGCCGCGTCATTTAATCTGGATAAAGTCAATGTTCAGCCCCACAGCATACGGCTTCCCGACGGCCGGGGCCAGCATACGTTCCAGGGTATTCTCTATGTATACAACAACACAGGCGGCATGCTTGTTTCCCAGGACGGGGTCCGCGTTGTCAACGAACAGGCTTCAAATTACGATATCCTCAAAGCTATGGAAAAAAACAGGCAATGTTATCTTCTTATGGACGACGCCGCTTACCGGCGCTATATAGAAATCGCCGTCTCGTCCCGTAATTTTACCGCGGCCCAGGCAGATGAATGGCTTGCGGCTAACGGGACCGCTGACCCGGTTTTCGCCAGGGGACAGACCCTGGAAGAGCTGGCAAGGGCGGTTCACATAGCGCCTGATAATCTGGTTAAAACCGTGGCCGCCTATAACGGCTATGTCGCGGCGGGACGGGACGCTGATTTTGGAAGAAGGCTTACCGGCGCTATGGCTTCCCGGGGGCCTTACTATGCCGTAGCCATGAATCTCCGGTACTACGCGACCCTCGGCGGACTCAAGATAAATGATGAACTTGAAGTTCTGGATACCCATGACAAACCCATACCCGGCCTTTACGCGGCCGGAGAAATAGTCGGAGGCGTCAACGGCGATATTTATACCAGTTCAACCTGTGTAGGCTGGGCGCTGACCAGCGGTTATCAGGCCGGACTTGCAATAGCAAAAAACCTTAAACCCTGAGCCGGAACACCAAAACCAAAAAGGGCCGCCCGGCTTGACCGGGAGGCCCTAAATCCGCGAAAAAATCCGTCAGGGGAAGCGCGCTGTGCGCATAACAGGCAAGCGCGGCAAAGCGCTACAGGGCTTCCACCGCCGCCGCAACGCCCATGCCGCCGCCTACGCAGAGGGTGGCAAGGCCTTTTTTGGCCTGCCGCCGCCTGAGTTCGTGGAGCAGCGTTACAAGAATACGGGCGCCCGAAGCGCCTACAGGGTGCCCCAGGGCGATAGCCCCGCCGTTGACATTGACTTTTGCGCTGTCCCATTTAAGCTCTTTACCCACAGCCAGGGCCTGGGCGGCAAAGGCTTCGTTGGCCTCGATGAGGTCAAAGTCATTGATGGTCCCGCCGGTCTTTTTAAGGAGCTTCTGAACGGCGGCTACAGGGCCTATGCCCATGATGGTGGGATCTACCCCCGCCCAGGACCCGGCAACAAAACGGGCCAGGGGCTTGACGCCGAGTTCTTTGGCCTTGTCGGCGCTCATCACCACAATCGCGGCGGCGCCGTCATTGATACCCGACGCGTTGGCGGCGGTAACGGTTCCTCCGTCAGGTTTAAAGGCGGGCCTTAACGAGGCAAGGCTTTCGATGGTTACGCCGGCCCTCGGATATTCGTCTACCGCAAAGGGGACTATGTCTTTCTTTACTTTTACGGGAACAGAAACGATCTCCCCGGCAAAGCGGCCCTCTTTCTGGGCCTTCTCGCATTTCTGCTGGCTTGACGCGGCAAAGGCATCCTGATCTTCCCTGGTAATGCCGTAGCGGGCCGCCACATTCTCGGCGGTGATACCCATGTGATAATTGTTAAAGGCGTCCCAGAGGGCGTCTTTTATCATGGTATCAATAAGGGCGCCGTCGCCCATGCGGTAACCTGCCCTTGCCTGGGGCAGCACATAGGGGGCGGCCGTCATGTTTTCCGTACCGCCGGCGACAATAATATCCGCCTCTCCGGCTGCGATAAGGGCCGCGGCAAGGTTTACGCATTTAAGGCCCGAACCGCATACGTCATTGACCGTAAGGGCCGGCGACTCGATGGGAAGCCCGGCCTTGATCATGGCCTGACGGGCCACATTCTGTCCCAGGGCAGCCTGTATGACGCAGCCCATGAGTACTTCTTCAACCTGTTCGGGTTTGATGCCCGCCCTGGCAACCGCTTCCTTAATGACAACAGCACCAAGGTCCGAGGCGGATATGCCTCCCAGGGTTCCCTGAAATTTACCTATGGCCGTGCGGCACGCACCGGCCAGTACTACTTCTCTTCCCATGATTACTCCTTTATTGCATTGGTTTCAGGCTGGGACTTATGGTAAGTTTCGCCTCGGTGGCTTCCTGAATCTGCTCCCTGGTAAAATCGGGATGCAGTTCGGTGAGCACCAGACCGCCTGAGGTAACTTCGATAACGCCCATCTCGGTTATGATAAGATTGACAACGCCGACAGCGGTAAACGGAAGGGTACAGGCCTTGAGAATCTTGGGCTTGCCCTTCTGGGTATGGGTCATGGCCACTATAACTTTTTTGGCCCCTACGACCAGATCCATGGCGCCGCCCATGCCCGGTACCATCTTGCCGGGCACTATCCAGTTTGCGAGGTTTCCCTTTTCGTCCACTTCCAGGGCGCCCAGTATGGTGGCGTCCACATGGCCGCCACGTATGATGCCAAAGGATGTGGCGCTGTCAAAAAACATGGCGCCGGTTTTGATGCCTATGGGCGCGCCGCCGGCATTGACAATGTCAACATTGGGCGTTGCCGGAGCGGGACCCATGCCCATGATTCCGTTTTCCGACTGGAGCACTATGTCAACTCCGGGAGGAAGAAAATCAGCCACCATGGTGGGAAGTCCTATCCCCAGGTTTACCACATCCCCGTCCTTGAGTTCCTTGGCGACACGGGCCGCGATAATTTCCTTTACATCTGCCATGGTTTTTCTCCTCCTACGATAGCGTTTACAAATATGCCGGAAACATGGATCACATCCGGATCTATGCTGCCGGTTTCCACAATCTCGCAGGCCCCGGCTATGACATAATCGGCGGCTGTTGCCATCAGGGGATTAAAATTCTTTGTGGTCCCGTAGAAAACCGTATTGCCAAACTTGTCGATTTTTGACGGCCTGATCAAAGCAAAATCAGCGTGAAGGGGTTCTTCCAGAAGATAGTCCCTGCCGTTGAGCTTGATAAGCTGCTTGCCCTCGGCAACGATGGTGCCGACTCCTGTGGGGGTAAGAAAGCCGCCCAAACCGGCGCCGCTTGCCCGTATCCTTTCGGCCAGGGAACCCTGGGGAACAAGAATACATTCCAGCTTGTCGGCGGCCACATCGGTATTCATCCTCCGGGCCACTTCGGGGTTGAGCCCCACATGGGAAGCGATAAGGGTCTTTATCTGCCCGTTGGCGAGGAGCTTGCCTACCCCCCTCTCGGGAAAACCCGCGTCATTGCAGATAATGGTAAGCCCCTTTACGCCCTTTTTTACCAGGGCGTCGATTAATATTTCCGGCGTACCGCAGGCCATAAACCCGCCTACCATGATAACAGCGCCGTCCTTTATCGGGGCAACCGCTTCTTCCGCCGAATTTTTGAGTTTATTCAGCATCCCTACCTCCTGTAAATTTATCCTGTTAAATCTAAGGTTGCCGTTTCAAAATGTCAATCGATATTTACGGTTACTCTTTTGAAACAAGTCTCAATGCGAATAAAAAGCTCCGGCGCTCTTCTGCCGAACGGCTGCCGCCAAACCCGGGACGCACCGGAGCTTCCCTATACTAGTACCGCAAATCCTTCAGGATCAGCCGTAAATAACAACGCCGGCCAGAATAAAACCGGCGCAGATAATGATACCGGAAACCAGCAGCGCCATAACACAGTAGCCCATGATATTACGCGCTCCCAGTCCCGCTATACCCAGGGCGGGAAGAGCCCAGAACGGCTGAATCATATTGGTCCACGCGTCGCCCCAGGCAACGCCCATGGCGGAAAGGGCCGGCTCAACGCCCAGGGCCTGGCCGGCGGGCATCATTATGGGTCCCTGGACCGCCCACTGCCCTCCTCCAGAGGGGATAAAGATGTTTACGATACCCGCGGAAAGGAAGGTAAAGAGGGGGAAGGTAACTCTGGTTGAAATGGACACAAAGGCGTTGCTGATAACCGCGGCCAGGCTCAGTCCTGTTCCGCCCGCGGCAACGGCGGTCGCGCCGACCATGAGCCCCTGAATACCGGCATAGAAGGGGAACTGAAGCAGTATGGGCCCCGCTTCTTTGGCGGCCTTTGCTATCGCCCGTACATAGAGTATGGGCTTCCCGTAGAAGATAAGCCCCAGGGCAAGGAAAATCATGTTGACGATGTTAAGGTCAAGGGCAAAACCGGAAGAGGTCATGCGGCGGATCAGATACACTACGGCAAGAATAATAGTTATCCACTGAAGAATACGGCTGTTTTCAACTTTTTCCGCGGGAGTCTCAGGGGTCTTTATTACTTCCTCTTCTTCTTCTTTGAGGAGAGCCGGATTAATAAGTTTAATGTCGTCTCCCTTGGGATGCATAGCCACATTAACAATAGGAAGGAAAACAAAGAGACCGGCGCAGATAAGCAGGTTCCACCAGGAAAAAACCGTACTCCCTATGGGAACCGCCTCGGTGAGTACGCCGCCGGTATTGACAATGGCCTGCCCCGCCGCGGGCGCGGTGGCGATGCCCAGGGGTATGGAACCTGAGAGACCGGCGTGCCAGATGAGGAAGCCCGAATAGGCTGCGGCGATGATCAGGGGATAGTCAACCTTGAGGCCGGTTTTGGAAATTTCCTTGGCAAGGATGGCGCCCACAATAAGGCCGAAGCCCCAGTTGAGCCAGCACGCGAGCAGGGAAATTACCGTGATAAGCACAATGGCCTGCGCCGGCGTTTTGGGGATAGAGGCGAGGGCTTTGAGGAGCTTCTTCATGGGAGGGGAATTTGCCATGGCCGAACCAAGGACCAGAACCAAAGCCATCTGCATGGAGAAGGCCAACAATACCCATACGCCGTTGCCCCAATGCAGCACCATCTGCAGAGGATTCTGACGAGTCAGCGGTATGGCCGCCACAAAGGTGATAATGGTCAGAATGATACAGAAGATGAACGGATCGGGAAGAAAGCGCTGCACAAGTTTGACACAAGCGTTAGTGATTTTCTTAAACATACTCTGTCTCCTTAATTAGTAAATGATTTGAGACTCTTTCAAACCTCCTGTTTTGAAAAAGCAACCTTAGATTTGAATAAGTATAAGCCCGGTTTTTGCGGGAGGCAAGTAAAAAATATTTTTCTATCTATAAAACGGCCCCAGGAACTGCCCGGAACAGGCTTTTTAACGCCCAGGTCAGGCTTTTTAACGCCGGGGCCATCCGCCATAACTTCCGCTATGCGGCCTTATCAGCCGTTTTCGCCAAGTTTGTTGTACAGGGTCGCCAGGGATATGTGCAGCGCGTCGGCGGCCTTCTGTTTTCCTTTTACGTCATTGCCGTATTTGTAGAGCAGCTTCAGTATTTCGCCCCGCTCAAAGGCCCGGACCTTGCCGGCAAGTCCTCCCTCCGCGTCATCCTGTTCAGGCTTTAAAAAGATCTCGGGGAGATTATCCGCGTCAATAACGCCGTTGTCGGCAAGATACCCCGAAAATTCCAGCACATTGCGGAGTTCCCGTACATTGCCGGGCCAGTTGTGCCGTTCAAGGCAGCGCAGGGCTTCCTGGGTAAGGGAAAATTCCTTATTCTGCGTCCGGGACAATTCCGAAAGTATGCCCAGGGCAAGGGGCCTGATTTCCTCGGGGCGTTCCCTCAGCGCCGGAATATGAAGGGGGAATACATTCAACCTGTAGTAAAGATCCTTGCGGAATTTGCCTTCTTCCACGCATTTGTTGAGATCGGCGTTGCAGGAGGCGATGACCCGGACATCCACGGCTATCTCGTCCACCCCACCGACGCGGCGTATGCGGTGGTCCTGGAGGACCCGGAGCAGTTTCGCCTGGAGGGGAAGTTCAATCTCGGAGATTTCATCGAGCAGTATGGTCCCGCCGCCGGCAGCCTCAAAGAGCCCGCTCTTCCCGCCCTTTTTCGCCCCGGTAAAAGCGCCTTCCTCATAGCCGAAGAGTTCCGACTCAAGTATGTCCTTGCTGAAATTGGCGCAATTGATGGCGAGGAAGGGGCCGTTGCGCCTGGAACTGGCATTGTGTATGGCCTGGGCGTACAGTTCCTTTCCGGTGCCGCTTTCCGACTCAAGAAGCACGGTAGCGCCGGTATTGGCGATACGCATGGCCATGGTTTTTACGGCCAGGGACAGGGGCGCCTCGGCGATGATGGAATCAAAGGTATAGGGAACCGTTGTTTTTTTGTCATCGCCGCTCCGGCGGGTATAGGATTCAAGCCCGGAACGAAAATCCCAGGCATCCTTGATAAAGGTTACGACAGAAAGGCCCCCCACGGTTTTCCCGTATAGTATCACCGGATACATATTGACAAAGTAAATATCTTTTTTTTCCCGCCGGGGCGCGTGAAGTACGGGAACGCCGCTCTTTACCACGCTGGGAAGCTGGGCCTTGGGCCGCAGGTCCTTAAGGTAAAAGCCCTCAACCCGCTGATCGTCCCGGATATTGTTTTCGATTTCGAGAAAGTGGCGGTATGCCGCGTTGGCGAAAATGATGCGCCCGTCAAGGTCTATGTACACAATGCCTTCGGACATGGCGTCAAAGAGGGCCCTTGTTTCATCGGAAAAAATCATACGCTATCCTTATTGCGCTTAACGAAGCATGCCCGCCGCGAAGATACAGAGGGCCGCCACAAAACCGGCCATGAGCCCGTAAAAGCCCTGGGGAAGGTCCCGTATGCGGTGGGTAAGGGCCTTCCCTGCCCTGCTTAAAAGAAGAACATACAGCGCCGCCGCCGCGCACAAATAGACGAGCGAAGATCCCACAGACGAAAGGGAAAAAAGGTTCTCCGGCACAGGATTGTGTTCGGCGCCGAGAAGCTCCGCCGCAAAGCGCCCCAGGGGAAAGGAAAAGATTCCCAGGAGGGCGCAGGGCAGGGCCCAAAGCAGCATGGCGGCCTTGATGGGAAAGCCGATGCGGTAGAGACCCTGGGGAACACCGTGGTCAGGATACGCGGGCACCTCCGCGCCGTCGCTTTCATGGGGCTTTCCGAAAAATATCCGGCTCAGTTTAATCATCGACGCCAT
>JAISDF010000232.1 GCA_031265025.1 Spirochaetaceae bacterium | reverse complement strand
TACGGCAAGGGCAAAATCAGGCGGCCCAGGCTTGAATACCATGCCCTGAAAATAGACCTGGGCCAAAACGGGCTTTCCATAGTGCTTAATGTCCCCGAAGCCGCGCCCCTGGGAACCGTGCCTTCTACCAAGGTCAGTTCCTTTGTCAGGAACTACGGCCTCATCGCGGGAATCAACACCGTTCCTTTCGATCCTGTATCCGCAAAGGAAGGGGAAGAAAGGGCCATCGTGGGCATAGTCATAGCCGGGGGCAGGCTCTTCTCCCTTCCCCGTCCTGAATACGACGCCCTGGTTTTTTACACACCAGACAGAGCCGCCATAGTAAACCAGGGGAACATGGGGGAACTCGGGAGTATATACGCCGCTGCGGGAGGCTTTCACACTATTCTTGAAAACGGCGTACTGCCCGGACGGATTCGCGGCGCTGAACAGGAAAACGGCGGCCCCGGGGGACAGGGGGCACGGCATCCCCGAAGCGCCGCCGGTCTCTCGGCGGACGGCAGCGTCCTCTACCTTCTTGTCATCGACGGCAGAAGACCGCGCAGCGCCGGGGCAACCGAGGCCGAAACCGGCCTCATATTAAAAGCCCTGGGCGCGACCGAAGGCCTCAATTTTGACGGCGGAGGATCAAGCGCCCTGGCCCTGAATTTCAGCGACAACCGGGTCAGGACGGTAAATGTCCCCATACATTCAGGTCTCCCCGGCAGGGAAAGGGCGGTTGCCACCTGCCTGGGCATAGGCGCGCCCTAACTTTCAAGATAGGCCCGCGAAGCGTCGCCCAGGGTTTTAAATATTTCACGTCTTTTTTCGTCATTGTATTCAAGAAGGGTAAAGCGGAAGCCGGGGAGTTCGCTGGCAAAACCCGAAAGGGGAACCACGCAGATACCTGTCGAAGCCAAAAGCCAGTATACAAAACGCTTGTCAGGGGCGACTTCGGCGGTTTTCATCTGTATGAATTCGGCAAGGGCCGGGTCTTTTACCGGAAGGGAACGTTGCGCGGGGCTCTCAAATGTTTCCCTGTCGAAGATAGCCGTGGCGTAGAGGGCGCCCCTGGGCTTGATGAGCGTTACGCCCGGTATGCCCTCAAAGGCTTTATGGGCTTCACAGGCCCTCAGATTGAACATTTCGGCCCGCCGCGCAAGATGGGCCGGATACCGGGAATCGCCCATGATGGGGGCGATGCAAAGCTGGGGAAGCGTCGTGGAGCAGACCTCAAGGCGCTTGGAATCCACAAGGCTCCGTACATAGGCGTCAAAACGGCGGTCGGCCCTGCGGTTGTACACCTCTACCCAGCCGCAGCGGGCGCCGGGCCAGGGAATCTCCTTGGAAAGTGAACGCAGGGCCAGGCCGGGCACATCGCCTGTTACCTGGGAAAGGGCGGCGGTTTTCGCCCCGCCGTAGACTATATTGGCGTAGGTTTCATCACAGATGATAAAGAGTCCATAGGTTTTCGCTATGCGGACAAATTCGCGCAGCACCTCCACAGGGTATACCGCGCCGGTAGGATTGTCGGGGTTGATAAGAAGTATGCCGGCTATGGAATCGTTGTACCTGACCTTGAGTTCCACATCATTCATATCGGGCATCCAGTTCCTGCCGGGATCAAGCCGGTAGGTAAGATGCTCATACCCTGAATGGGCCGCCTCCGCGGAGGAAAGGGTTGAATAGGCGGGAGAGGGGCCTAGTACCCTGGCCTCGCGGCGCAGAAAGCCGAAGACCTTGGCAACAGCATCGCCGAGGCCGTTAAAAAAAAGCACGTCCGCCGCGCCGATACGGGCCGGCTCTCCTCTGTCCCCCGGCGGGGTTTTTGGAGAGCTCTCGCTTCCCCCTTCATACCTACCGCTGATTTTTTCCCGGCTGTTCGCTCTGGCGGCGATAAATTCCCGGGCCTCCACAGCGCCCTCGGTTTCGGAATAGGCGTAGGAAAGATCTTCCAAAACCTTATCCCTGACTATATCCTTGATCCATTGGGCTACAGGCTCGCCCTTCCTGACCGGATCGCCGATGTTTTCCCACTGTATGGGAATATTCCACCGCCCGGAAATTTCCCTGGCAAAGGCGACAATTTCCCTGATTTCATACTTGAGCTTTCCGGCTCCGGGATGCACAATATTTCTTCTCATAAACACTCCTTGGGAACCGGGGACCTGAGGACTTATGTGGCAATGTTCTTGTACAGGTAGCGCTTTATCTTTTCCTGGGCGTTTTTCTCAAAGGGCGCGTCCATTATCTCGAACCCGGAAATCTTCTTGTACCCCACAAGGCCGCGGTTTTTTGCTTCTACCTCCTTCTTGATAAGGCCGTGGACAAATTCAGGATCAAGCGTCCTGTCAGGATAATCGGCTTTAAGGGTTTCCCAGTTGGGATAAATCGCGGCAAAAACAAGCTCTCCGCCTGACCGGGACTCTCTACGGCCCATCACAAGAATTTCTCCCACAACACGGGAACCTTCAAAGCAGGACTCGATTTCTTCGGGGTAGATGTTTTTGCCGCCTGAACTCACGATGAGGCTTTTCTTGCGGCCGCTGATAAAGATAAATCCTTTTTTGTCCACATGGCCGAGATCGCCGGTACGGAGGAAGCCGTCTTCGGTAAATGTCTCCCTGGTCGCTTCGGGATTGTTGTAGTAGCCCAGCATCAGCGAAGGGGTTCTGACGGCGATTTCGCCGGTGCCGTCTTCGTTCCCGTCAACAATCTTGACCTCGGTATATTTGACAGGAAGGCCGACTGAAAGGTTGTTTTTGTATTTCGGGACATTGACGCTGACAAGGGGGCTGTTTTCGCTGAGGCCGTAGCCGTTTACCAGGCAGAAGCCCAGGGAATCAAAAAAGTCGGCTGTTTTCGGGCTCAGTGGGCCGCCCCCCGCCACCATAATGCGCACTGTTTCTATGCCTATCTTTTTCCGCACCGCGTACAGGGTGCACTTGCCAAAAGCGGTAAAACCCAGACGGTTAAAAAACAGGGTAAGGCGGCGGAGACAGTTTATCAGGCCCCTGGTCGGAGCGGGGAGTTCCCGCAGACCCTGTTCTATACCGGCCTTTACCTTGTCAAAGAGCAGGGGGACGGCGATAAGAAAAGTTACCCGGCCCCTGCGTATATCATCCAGCACGACCTTGCCCACAAGCCTTTCGATAATGATTACGGGAATACCTATTGAAAGGGGCGAAATGAAGGTACAGGTCGTGGGGTAGGTATGGTGCAGGGGAAGTACATTGATGAAAACGTCCCGGCTGTTGGGCTTGAGGGAACGTATGGCGCCGTTTGAATTGGCGATGATGCCCCGGTGTTTGAGGGCGACTCCCTTGGAAAGCCCTGTGGTCCCGGAGGTAAAAATAATCGAAACAGGGTCATCGCCGGCAATATCCCCGGCGGAGGGAAGTTGTACGCTTCCGGCATCCTGCCCAAACTCTTTGACATTATCAGGCCCTTCATCGCTTACATACACCAGGCGTTCAATATGAATTCCCTTTGCCTCAAGGGACTGGGCAAATTCCCTGTTCCGCTGGGAACAGAAGAAAACCCTTGGGGCGGCCATCTTGAGAATATTGGCGCACTCCGCCTCAGAACTCATGGCGTCTATGGGCACAATAACCAGCCCCGCGATAACAGTACCCATCCACGCGATCATCCATTCGGGCCGGTTTTCCGCCCAGAGGGCGACTCTGTCCCCCTTGGAAAGCCCCAGGGCCAGAAGCCCACGGGCAACGCGCCGGCACTCGGCGGCATATTCGGCATAGGTGATGACAGAAAAATCGACCTGCTTTCCGGCCCGGTACAGTATTGCCTTGTTCCGGGCGAATTTCTTTTCAATGTCCTCAAGCCATGCAATGAAATTCGGGTATTCCATATCAGGCCAATCGGCAATATACATACTTGGATTTATCATGCTTATACCATACCAAAAATGACCATTTATGTCCAATCTCCCCGGTACTTTTCCGCGCGCGAAGCGGCGCGCGTTGTATGGCAAAGAATAGAATAAGCTGATAAAATGGGCCTGTCAGAATTTTTTCGTTTAAGGGGCCGCGGTGTTTGGTTTTATTCTCAAAAAAACGTTTTTTGATCTGTGGGACAATCTTTTTAAGGCCGCCCTTGTCAATATAGGCTTTATGCTCTCCCTTGCCTGGCCCCTGGTTCTTCCCTTTCTGTTTGAAAGTATCCCCGTCCTTTTCTGGGCCGTCCTTGTTCCGGGCGTCATCTGGTGCTTTGCCTGCCTCTCCGCGGCCTCCTGGTCCTTCAGGGCAGTCTCTGATTACGGAAATTTCGGCTTTAGGGACTTTGTCTCGGCCCTTAAAAGCACTGCCGTTGACGGCATAATCCCCGGCTGCCTTGCCCTGCTCCTGGGCCTTTCGGGATTATACGGCATACCCTTTTACCTGGCCATGGATTCAAAACTGGGCATCGTCCCCGCGGCGCTTATCTTCTGGACCCTGGTAGTAATGCTTCTTGCCCTGCAGTTTTATTTTCCGGTCCGCAACCGGCTGGGCCGGCAGCCCCTTAAAATCCTGAAAAAATGTTTTCTCATTTTTCTTGACAACCCCGGTTTTTCCATCGCGGTGTTCATCACCGGCTTTCTGATGTTCTGCCTTTCCCTTGTACTGCTCCTCCTCTTTCCCGGACCGGCGGGACTGCTCCTCTTCCACGATGAGGCCCTGAGACTCAGGCTCCTTAAATATGATTGGCTGGAAGAACATCCGGGGCAGGGCCTTAAAATCCCCTGGGACGCCCTGCTCATTGAAGAACGGGAAAAGACCGGAACCAGGTCGCTTAGAAATTTTATTTTCCCCTGGAAGGATTAGGGCACTGGTTTCTAAGGAGGCCGCGGGGCGATCTTTTGAAACAATGATGCCTTACCCCGCTCAGTTCGCGGGGTCCGTGTGGTTCCCGGGACTTCCTTCCGGCCCGCGCCTCCCTTCCGGCGCGGCTTCCGGCCGTGCCGCGGCAATACGCAGATCCCGGTGGGGAAGGGGAATCGAAAGGCCCGCGGCGTCGAGCCTTGCCTTGAGACCGCGCATCTGGTCCCAGTATAT
>JAISDF010000171.1 GCA_031265025.1 Spirochaetaceae bacterium | reverse complement strand
GCGGCGGCGCTGACGTTTATCACTTCGGGCCGTATCGCCACATGCTCTCCGCCAAAATCCTGCCCGCTTGCGGCGCCAAAATCAGATGCCTGCAGTATATTGTAGTGTCCGATAAACGACGCGGCAAATTTCGTCTTGGGTTTTGTGTAAAGATCTGTCGGGACCCCTGACTGTTCAAGGGCGCCTACGTTAAAAAGATGTATCTTGTCGGACATTACCATGGCTTCGTCCTGGTCGTGGGTTACGAATATGGTCGTTATCTTGAGGCGTCTCTGTATCCTTCGTATTTCAATTTGAAGGTTCCGCCGCAGAAGCGCGTCTATGGCGCTCATGGGCTCGTCCAAAAGCAGCACCTTGGGTTCCATCACCAGGGCCCTGGCCAGGGCCACCCGCTGCTGCTGGCCGCCTGAAAGCTGATTCGGATACTGCCTGAGTTTTTCCGAGAGGCCGACCAGTTCAAGCACAGTCTTGACCTTTTCCCGTATAAGGGCCTTCTCCATCCTTTTGATGCTGAGGCCGAAACCTACATTCTGCGCCACGGTCATGTTGGGAAAAAGGCTGTACTGCTGGAACACCATCCCTATCTCCCGCTGCTTGGGAGAAAGATCGGTGATGTCCTTATTGTCAAGGTATATCTTCCCGCTGCTTACCGACTCAAGCCCCGCGAGACAGCGGAGCAGGGTGCTCTTGCCGCAGCCTGAGGGCCCAAGGAGCGTTACCAGTTCGCCCTTTTCGACGCTTAAATTTATTCCCTTCAGTGCCTGGGTCTCGTTGTCAAAGGTCTTGATGATATTTTCAAACTGAATATAGGCCATGCTATTCCTCCGTAATCTGGACCGCTTTCCCCGTATTCCGGTTCTGCAGATAATAGGCTACTCCCGCGACAAGCAGAATAAAAAAGAAAGTAATCAATATGATAACGCTGATAAACTGACCCGGTCTGTCCCTGAAATTGTAGAGCAGTTGCTGGGGGGTCAGATAGCGGCTGCCGGCGATAATTTTTATCACTACATAGTCGGTAAAAATACGGGATATGCCCAGAAGGGCGGCAACCAGAATGCCCGACACGATATTGGGAACCACTATGACCAGGAAGGCGTAGAGCTTTCCGGCGCCGAGTATTTCGGCCGCCTCAATAAGCTGCCGTATGTTCACCGCGTGCAGATTGTTCCTGATGCCCTGATACACAAAGGGCAGTATGATGACACAGTAGATAAACGTAAGCATGACCAGCCGGTTTCCGAAAGGCGTCGGGCTTCCGGCGTACAGGGTCAGGGCCGAAATAGCGAGTATCACTCCGTTCACCGTATGGGGCAGCATGCAGATGCTCTGTATGTACTTGTCCAGAGAGGGATAATACAGTATCGAAGAATACAGGGCAAGAATAACGACAAAGCCGCTTATAAAAATCGGGACGATTGAGATAAGCAGCGCCCTGAACACCGAAGGCCAGAAACGCACATCGCTTAAAACCTGGTCATAATACGTCAGGGTGAAACCCGAAGGCGCTATGCCGGCCCATCCGGTTACAAATGAATAGATGACGATGACCAGGAAGGGCACGGCGAGAAAGACAGCCGCGAAAAAAAGGATCAGGCGGGGGAAGACTTTTTTCGTTCTCATTTATACCCTCCCTTGTAGAACACGGTCCTGAACAAATTGCAGAGTCCTATGACCGAGAGCATAATGGCTACCATCACCAGGGAAAGAGCCGAGCCCATCTCCGGCTGCGGCGCCATTTCGCCCGTATACATGGAAGTAATCTTTATGGGAAGGAGAGGAAAGTTAGTCGACATAAGCATAAAGGGCGTGGCATAGGCGGTAAGGGCATTGGCAAAGAGCATGCCGAAAGTTCCCGCAAGGCTGGGAATAAGCGCCGGAAGGCCGACCCGCCACCAGAATTGAATGCCCGAAGCCCGCATCAATTCCGCCGCTTCCCTCCACTCGGGCCTTATGGCCTGGAAAGCCGGAAACATAAGAAGGGTTCCCAGGGGTATCTGAAAATACACAAAGAGAACCAGTATCCCGTTGCTGGAATACAGATTGAAACTTTTAACCAGGTCAATGTTGAATACCCGCAGGATGAGGGTAAAGATTCCCGCGTTGCCTACCATAAACATAAAGGCATAGGCCAGGGGAAGACCCGCAAAATTCGAGAACATGTTGAGAAAGGAAAGGTAGCGGCCTTTGCCCTTGTCGGTAATGCGGGTAACCGAAAGAGCCGCGACAAACGAAATAAAGAGCCCTATAAAGGCCGAAAGAAAAGACAGGTACAGGCTGTTTCGTATACAGGCAAGCGTGGTCCTTTGGGTAAAAATGTCAATATAATTCCGTATCGAATAACCGGCCACTCCCGGAACCACGAAACTCTTGACAACCATGCTCACCATTGGCAGGAACAAAAAGAGCAGCGCCAGAAGCAGGAAAGGCAGTACCGGCAGCGCGTGGATAATGTGCGTAACGGCTTTTGCGGGCTTCATCAATGACCCCCTTCTCTGAAATGCCGGCCCCCGTGGAGCCCGGGTAAAAAAAGAGGCTGTTTCAAAACCGGACTTGTAAGACAATCAGCTTGGTCGCCTCACAAGTCCTTGAAACAGCAGCCTTGGATTCAAACGGAAAAGCGGGCCCCTCCAGGGCTTACCCGCTTTTCCCTGGCGCGGTATTGCGCGCCGTTTCATATAGAAAATACTTACCGAATGAGGGGTATGACCTCTTCTTCCCACAGTTTTCCCACTTCCGAACAGGCCCTGGCAAGTACGTCGGGGTCATTTATGGCGACAGCGTTCCTGTACTGATCGGAAGGCAGCAGCCTCGCCTGAACATCAGAAGGAAGCGTCACATCCCTGATGGGACGGGCAAAGCCCCTGGCCCGGTCAATCTGGCCTTCGTCGCTGAGCAGGTACTCGATGGCAAGCGCCGTGGCGTGGGGATGAGGGGACGTTTTGTTGAAGATGAGGCAGTAGCCGGTGGTAATCGCGCCGTCCTGGGGAATAACCACTTCAATCTTGACATCGGTATTCCGGGCATTGATACTTTCCTTCCAGCCGAGGCAGCTATAGTCGTAGTAGTTGGCGGAAATCTCTATCTCGCCCCTGGCAAGGGCTTCCCCAGCATACGCGCCGGTAATCCTTCCCGCCCTGGCAAGGTCCTTGAAGAATTCGATGCCGGGCCTTACATTTTCGAGTCCGCCGCCGTAGGCGAGGGCCGCCCCTATTACCATGGCCTGGGACGAAGCGCCGCCGACCACGTTGCCGACGCTGACCTTGTAATTCCCTTCTTTAAGTTCTCTCCAGGTCCGGGGAATCCTGCCGCCTGTAAGATTGGTATTGATGGCCCAGGCCATGGTTCCCGTATAGCTGAGAATCCAGCGGGCGTTAGGGTCCTTGGCCCAGTCGGGAATGGTATTCCAGGTGCTGGGTTTGTACCCCTGTACCACATCCTCGTCAATGGCGACCTTTCCGTAAGCATGACCGACATCGCCAATGTCCTTGGTGGGACTGTCCGCCTCGGCCTTGAAAATCTGTATTTCCTCCGCGGAACTCATGTCGGTATCAAAATGGGTAAGCCCGTATTTGTCGCTGAGGGCCTTCCATGAACTGCCCCAGTCGGCCCAGTCATCGGGCATACCGACAGACTCAATGTGCCCTTCTTTCTTCGCCTCCGCGATAAGCTGGTCAAGCGTAAGGCCGGAGAGGTCTACAGGACCCGCGACCGTCCTTTTTGAACAGCTTCCAAAAACCAGACTGGCGGCCAGCGCCAGCGCGAAAACAAGCGCCAAAGATTTTCTTGTCATTACTTCCTCCTAGAGTTTATATGAAAACGTTTGCATATTTATTCTAATTCATCTATCCTTTTTTGTCAAGGGTTTAAATTTTTTGGAATTTTACCGCAAGGAGTAGGAAGAATATCCCCCAAAGAAGAGATTTACCACGAGGTCAAAAAAGGCGGAAAAGAGGGGGGGGCGCATTTCCACACTGCCGTCCGCAAACGGCTACATCGTCGTCGCGCCCCCCTACGGCGCAGCCAAAGTCTGCGCCTACCCCCAAAAAGCGCCGCGTCCCTGTTTATATCCCGCCTTCCGCTTCTATAATATAACTTAGATAATTACTATAGGCGCCCTCGCCGGCTGGTTTCCCGCCCCATTCATCAAATTGCGTGGCGTCAATAACAAAGGTCCTGTTGTTTATGATAACAATATTCCAGGCATGGTTTGAAGGAGGAATACCGTACGCATGAGGAGGATTATTGCTATAGGTTTTAATTTTTTCCCAATCCGCGTCCCTGTAAACGCCGTCATAATGTCCGTTTATATTGTTGTTTACGCCAAAGTCTCTTCCTCTGCGGGCACGGAAATTATGAGCGTTTGTATCAAGCCATTGTGTAACTTTAACAATTGCATTATGAGGAGGCTCGCCTGTCTTAGCAACATAATTTTCCAGCCCTTGCTGTTCGGCAAGGCGGGCAAGTTCCATCGCGTAATCCGAACATACCCCGCCCAGTTCGTTTTGTCCTTGTACCGCGTTTCCGACATCATTATCCAGGCTGCCGTCATTGTTCGCGTCATAAAAAAACAAAGCGGCCGCGTCATCGCGGAGTTTTTTTGCCACAAGAAAATCCGCGTCAGAGGCAGTATCCACCTTAAATGTTTTCTTTACATTTTTGTAGAATTTTCCATACCAATGGAAACCATCACCTCCGTTTGTAAGCCATAGTTCTATACCTTGTAATTTATACGGAATAGTCCATGTTTGTCCGTCTTCCGCAAAAAAGTATATTTT
>JAISDF010000068.1 GCA_031265025.1 Spirochaetaceae bacterium | reverse complement strand
TATAGGTATGGAAAAGTTGTACCGTGACGCGAAGATTTTGGTGGACCGTTCTATCAGGGAAAATATGCCCCAGGCCGCGGTGGATAACGCGCTTAGGAACCATGCCTTTACCGGAACTGTCTATGCCCTTGCCATAGGCAAGGCGGCCTGGACCATGGCAAAGGCCGCCGGGGAAACCCTGGGAGACCGTATTAAAAAAGGGATAGTAATCACCAAATACGGCCACGCCGCGGGCCCTGTTCCCGGTTTTGATATTTATGAGGCCGGTCATCCCCTGTCCGATGAAAATACCATTGCGGCGACCGGCAAGGCCATAGAACTGGCCCAAAGCCTTAAAGACGGCGACGAACTCCTGTTTCTCATATCGGGCGGCGGCTCGGCGCTGTTTGAAAAACCCCTTCCCGGCCTGGGCTTGAGCGACATTGTGGATATCAACAACCAACTCCTGGCCAGCGGGGCCGATATTGTTGAAATCAACATGATACGCAAGCGGCTTTCGGCCGTAAAAGCCGGCCGTTTTGCCCGGCTCTGCGCGCCCGCAAAGGTATTCACCGTGGTACTCTCCGATGTGCTTGGGGACAGGCTTGATTCCATAGCCTCAGGTCCCGCCGCGCCTGATCTTTCTACTGTTCAGGACGCCCTCAAAGTAGCCGAAAAATACGGTCTCAGGCTGAACGGAAAGCGGGATTACCTTCTCGAAGAAACGCCCAAGTCCCTTGATAATGTGGAAACCGTGATAACAGGAAGCGTCCGCACTCTCTGTGAAAGCGCCGCGGGTATCGCCGCCGAACTTGGGTATACGCCCCATATACTGACCACCGATATGAACTGCGAGGCCCGGGAAGCAGGCCGCCTTATCGCGTCCATAGCAAAGCAGATTAATTGCGGGGCATACAGCGTCAAGGCGCCCTGCGCCGTAATTCTCGGCGGTGAAACCGTGGTACACCTTAAGGGCAAGGGCAGGGGAGGCCGGAACCAGGAACTGGCCCTTGCCGCCGCCGGGGGAATAGCCGGGCTTGAAAATCTCCTGGTCCTTTCCTTCGGGTCCGACGGCACCGACGGGCCGACCGACGCCGCGGGCGCCTGGGTTGACGGCTCGACCCTGGGACGGCTCGGGGAAAAGGGCCTCAGCCTCGAGGCCGTACTGGATGACAATGACGCCTACAGCGCCCTTGACGCCCTTAACGCCCTTATAAAAACCGGACCCACGGGAACCAATGTAAACGATATTTCCGTTATCCTCAGCGCCTGAAACCGGCGTCAAGGGCGGCCCGGACAGGCCAAATGCGCGTTTTTGCGGCACAAGGCCGGATTCCGCCCAGGCTCTTGAAGAAAGGTCAATTCAATAGTACAGTTATAGCTGACGAATTTATTTGTGGCGAGGGTTTAATACCCCGCAGTTGTTGATTCGTGCTGAGGGGAGAACTATGGCCGACACAGATGCCCAAAGTCAATTGGTTACCTTCCACCTTGCGGAAGAACTTTATGGCATAAATATTATGGATGTTAAGGAAATAGTGCGGGTACAGGCTGTACGGGCCATCCCAAACGCGCCTTCCTATGTGGAAGGAATCTTTAACCTCCGGGGAGAAATAATTCCCATCATCAATCTTCATAAACGGTTTCATCTGAAAACGCCCGCAATTGCCGAAGGGGACGAACTGCTCTCGGGCTTCATCATTATCGATATAGACGGAATGAAGCTCGGCGTCATTATTGACAGGGTCTCCAGGGTGGTTACTATAGAGAAAGACGAGGTGCAGCCTCCGCCCCAGATGCTTTCAGGCATAGGCGCTGAATACATACGGGGAGTGGTCAGGCAGGAACAGGGTTACCTCATCATCCTCAATATCCGGGACCTCTTTAATCCCAGGGAATTGCAGAAAATAAGTGAATTGAGAAGATAAGGGATTCCATGAAAATTGAAGTTTATTCTCCAACCATACGCAGGAAGGAGATGGACGCGGTTCTCACTGCGATGGTGGAAGACAATATAGGCCCCGGGGAGCCGTCCCAGAAACTCGTGCAGACTGCCCGTGAGTATCTTGGCTTTGACTACTGTATTCCCCTGCGCAGTCCCGCGGTGGCCCTGTACTTCGCCCTCAAGGCCCTGGATCTCCATGACGGCGACAGGGTGCTGCTCTCTGCCCTCGCGCCGAAATACTGCGCCTGGGTGCTTGAATCCCTGCGTCTCTCTCCGGTGTACTGCGACACGGCCCCTTCCTCGGTTCTGCTTTCTTCAGAAACAGTCGGCGCGGCAATACGGGCCGGGGAAAAGACGCCCGGAGCCCTGATTGCGCATCATGTGCTGGGCTTTGTGCCCGACATGGCCTCCCTTGCCGAAATAGGCATTCCCCTTATCGAAGACTGTTCCCGCAGTTATGCCCCGCCCGCGGGAGAGGAAGAAGACAAGGCCGGAAAGAAAGGCGCGGTATTTTCTATATTGGGCCTTGAGGAACGGGACGCCCTTACCGCCGGAGGCGGGGCCCTGCTCTACGCCCATACCCGCCGCGATTCAGGCCCTTTAAGGAATTTTGAGTTTCCCGGAGAGTACAGTCTCCCCGGCATCAACGCGGCGCTGGCCCAGATTCAATTTAAGGAAGCAGCGCGGAATTTCGCCAAACGCCGGGACATAGCCCGGGTGTATACCCAGGCGTCCCTGCGGACCAGGCACAAGCACATAGTGAGGAACGACGAACCTGAATATAACAATTACGCCTTTCCCCTGATTCTTGAGACCGGCATGAAAGACGTGATGGCCTACGGGAGGCGCAAGGAGGTTTCGGTGGAATACGCCCTTGAGGACACTCTTATGGGGGCGGGCCTCGTTCCCAAGGAAGCGTGCCCCGAAGCCTATTCACTATCCTTAAGGACAGCCCTCTTTCCCCTCTATCCCCGGCTGAGTTCGGCCCAGATAACAAAAGTTTCCAAATTCCTCGCGGCTCTGCCGTAAAGGGAGTAATCATGTCCAGGGTGCTTTTGATTGTCAACCTCCAAAAAGCCCATGCCCGTACCCTGGGGGAAGAAATTGCCGGGTGTCTTGCCGGGCGGGGCAATGAAGTAACTGCGTATACCTATAACGGAAAGGCGGGCCCGATGGAGAAGGGGCCCTTTGATCTGGCTATAAGCCTCGGCGGTGACGGGACCGTGCTTTTTGCCGCCCGGTCCATGGCGCCCCTGGGCATTCCCATACTGCCGGTGAACGCGGGGACCCTGGGCTTTATCGCCGCCGTGCAGGGCGCCGAATGGCTTTCCGTGTATGAACAATGGGAAGCGGGAAAAGCGCCCCTCTCCGGGCGGGCCATGCTGGAGCTTGAGGTCAGGCGGCGGGGAAAAACAATCGTTACTACTGTCTGTCTTAACGATACGGTTATCTCCGCTTCGGGCATCGCCAAACTCATCAGTCTCCATGTGTCAGGCGAAACCATACGTCCGGGCCATTACCGTTCCGACGGGCTTATTGTGGCTACTCCCACAGGTTCCACAGCCTATGCCGCGGCGGCGGGAGGGCCCATACTGGACCCTGAGATGGAAGCGGTGATTATTAACCCCATCTGTTCCTTTTCCCTTTCCGCGCGGCCCATGGTGGTTCCCATGGACGAGACCATATCCGTAGAAATCGGGAAGGAACAGCGGAGCGGCGTGCTTCTTACCGTTGACGGCCAGATTGTAGAACCCCTTGAACCCGAAGATGTGGTATACTTGCGCAAGGCGCCGTACAAGACCTGTCTTGTGGCGTCCGACCGGGAGGTCTTCTACAGGGTGCTGCGGACAAAACTTAACTGGTCTCCCGGAGGGAGCGTTCATGCTTGAAGAACTTTCAGTACGCAATTACGCCCTCATTGACCAGCTTTCCGTTTCTTTCGAGAACGGCCTTAACATACTCACCGGTGAGACCGGCGCCGGAAAGTCGATCATAGTCGGTTCCCTGGGTTTTCTCTTTGGCGGAAAGGCCGATACGGACATTATACGAAGCGGCGCCGAAGAGACTTCCGTGTCTGCGGTGGTTTCAGTTAACAAGAACAACAGCGAGGCCCTCCGGTGGCTTAGGGACCGGGATATAGGGGACGATGACTTGAGAATCATACTGAGGCGGAATCTCAAGACCTCGGGGCGGAGTTCAATCTTTATACAGGACGCGCCGGTAACGCGTAATGACCTTGTTGAATTTACCTCCTTTCTTTTTGATATTCACGGCCAGCACAGCCATCAGTCCCTGCTGCGCAAGGAAAGCCACCGCGTCTACCTTGACCGCTTCGCGGGGCTTGAGGAAGAATGCGCCGAATTTAACCGGATCTTTCTTGAACTGGCCGAGAAGCGCAGGGCCATAGAGTCCTATCTTGCTTCTGAACGGGACCGGGAGGCGAGGCTCGACCTGCTCCGCTATGCCGTGGACGAGATCGCCGCTGCTGCCCCCAGGCCGGGAGAGAGCGGGGAGCTTGAGGCCGAGGCCGCCAAACTGGGCGATTTTGAGAAACTCGCGGGCTTCATCGCCGCCGGGACCGGGGCTTTTTTTGACGATGAAAGTTCCGCCCTGGGTCTTCTGCGGCGGGTAAAAAATTCCCTTGAAAGCGCCGCCGCTGTGGATGTTTCCCTCCGGGCCCTTTCCCGCCGTATTGACGACCTCTACTATGAGGCCGATGACGCGGCGGACCAGCTTCGTTCCTACAGGGACGCCCTTTCCTACGATCCTTCGCGCCTTGAGGAGCTTGAAGAAAGGCTCGCCCTGCTCTACAGGCTCAAGAAAAAGTACGGGGAAAACGAGGAGGCCGTTCTGGCCTACAGGGAAAACGCCGAAGCCGAGATAGAAGTCCTTTCAAATTATGAGGAAAACAGGGACAAGCTGAAAGCCGAAACAGCGGCGCTGGAAAAGGATATTGCCGCCAGGGCCCAATCGATAAGCGCCCGGCGCAAGGAAGCGGCCGTGCGCCTTGGGCGGCGGATAGGAGAGATACTGGGCAGCCTGGGCATGCCCAAGGCCAAATTCGAGGTGGCGGTGGGGATCAAGGGCCGGAACGCCGTTACGGGAAACCTTGTCATAGGTCCCTGGGGCGCCGACGATGTGGAATTCCTTATTTCGGCCAATCCCGGAGAGCCGGTAAAAGACCTTGCCCGCATTGCCTCAGGCGGCGAGCTTTCCCGGGTGATGCTGGCCATAAAAACCGTGCTTACCGGCGCCGATACCGTAGAAACCATGATTTTTGACGAAATCGACACCGGCATAGGCGGCGAGGTGGCCCTTTCCGTGGGGCAGTACCTTGCCGAAATAGGCAGGGTCAAACAGATATTCTGCGTTACCCATCTTGCAAGCATTGCCGTAAGGGCGGATAATCACCTTATGGTGGCAAAAAAGACAGACGGTTCAAGGACCCGTACCGTTGTAAGCGCCCTTAAACCCAAGGAAAAGCGGGCCGAAATAGCCCGTATGCTGGCGGGGGACGCGGGCTCCGCGGCCCTTGCGCACGCGGATGAATTACTGGCAAAATACTCAAGGCGGAAGTAATATATGGCAAAAATTTCCAACGAAGAACGGCACCAGTACCTTGAGAAAATCAGACCCTACCGGGAAACGGTCAATGCCATACTCACCAAAGAAAAAACCCTGCTCATGATCATCCAGAAGAATCCAGACGGCATTGCCTTCAAAAAACTTTCCCTGGTAGAGGAAATGCTCAACCTTGTTTCCCAGTATATCATCACCAGCATTATTTCCCAGTCCATGCTCAAGGTAAAAAATGAGGATGCCCTCAACGACGGGCGCAAGACCCTGTACAAGGCGGTTATTTACCTTGAGGATATTGTAAGCGGCCTGCTTGACGTACCCTATTCCGATTATGAGGAAAGGCTTGTTGAACTGGAGAGCGTGGACGCCGCCAGACGCTATCAGTTGATACGGAAAATGGGGCTGGCCATTGAGCTCCTCGAAAACGCCTACGGCGACAATACCAAATGGCGCTGGTCTTTCGTGGAACTGGAAGGCCGTTTTGCCGCGGTGGCAAAGAATATCTTCGACCTTAAAAACGCCGTATCCAATACGGACCCCCGCTCCCCCAATTATGAGCCGACGGTATACCACTTGAGGCTCATCAAGAAACTGCTCATGCAGGCCGCCGACCGGTACAGGGAAAAGTACGAACTTTCCACCAATCATATTGATGACTTCAAGCAGGGAATCAATTTTCTTTCCGCCCTGAGACGTATCCATGTACTCATGGGAGACCGGGACGACGCCGAAACGGTAAAGAAAAAATACGATATCTGGTCGGCCAAACTTGAAGCGGACATCAAAAAGAACGGGGAGAAAACCGCGAAAAAGACATAATATATATGGAAAAGAACATCCTCCGGGAATTCCGGAGCCTCGCGCCTTACCTTCTCCCCTACAGGGGCCGTTATATTCTCGGTTTCATTTTTCTCATAACCGTTGACGTAGCCCAGATGCTTATCCCCCAGTGCGTGCGCCGGGCGGTGGACCTCATGGCCGGGGGAGGCTTTACCTGGAAACAGGTGCTGCTTATAAGCCTTTCCATGCTGGGCATAGCAGCGGTGCTTTCCGGGGGACGTTTTCTCTGGCGTTACTTTATTCACGGCGCTTCACGGCGCATAGAGATGGAAATCAGGAACCGCCTCTTTGAGCATCTCCTTACCCTGTCCTATGATTTCTACCAGAAGAACAAAATAGGCGATCTCATGGCCAGGGCCACCAACGATGTCAACGCGATACGCATGTCCATAGGCCTGGGCCTTGTGGCCTTTATTGACGGTACGGTTATGGCCCTTTCAATATTGATCATCATGTTCTCCGAGGACGCCCATACTTCCCTTCTGGCCATACTGCCCCTGCCCCTCATCACCGTGCTGATACTCCTGTTCGGCAGGGCGGTGGGAAAAAGATTCCGCAGGGCCCAGGAAACCTATTCGGCGATGAGCGACGCCATACAGGAGACCTTCGCCGGGATACGGGTCATCAAGTCCTTTGTCAAGGAAGGGTGGTTCATAAAGAAATTCGCCGATACCAATGACGATTACCGCGAGGCGAACATGGCCCTGGTGCGGCTTTTCGGCGCGTTCTTTCCCCTTATAAGCCTTCTGTCGGGCATCACGACGCTGATACTGCTCCTTGCCGGCGGCAGGCGGGTAGTGGAGGGCGCCATGAGCCCCGGCGTGCTTGTGGCCCTGTTCAGCTATCTCCAGATGCTCATTTGGCCCATCATGGGGGCGGGTTTCACGGTGAACATGATACAAAGGGGCGCGGTGAGCCTTGGCCGTATCAACGAGATTTTAAGGACACCGCCGGGCATACGTTCCCCGGACAAAGCGTTTGCGCCGGAGAGCGGCGGGTCCCCCAAAGAAGGCCCCGAAGCGGTCATAAGCGTCAGGAACTTAACCTTTAGCTATCCTTCCACAGGAACTTCGGGCAGGGCGGCCCTTGTGTCGGTAAACCTCGAAATCAGGCGCGGCGGTATAATCGGCATACTGGGAAAGACAGGGGCGGGAAAGTCAACGCTGCTCAAGGCCCTGGTGCGCCTCATTGATCCGCCGCCTGAAACGGTTTTTGTTGAAGGCGTTGACGTGCGCTCCTGGGAGCTTTCCGGTCTGCGCGCCTGTTTCGGCATGACGCTCCAGGACAGTTATCTTTTTTCGGATTCTATAAGGAATAATATACTCTATGGCGCGAAAGAAGAGCCGCCTGACGCGGCAATCCCCGCGCTGCTCGAAGGCATTGCCGTCTCTGCGGCCCTTGACAAGGACCTCCGGTCTTTCGGCAGGGGCTGGGAAACGCTTATCGGCGAGCGGGGGCTTACCCTGTCCGGAGGGCAGAAACAGCGGGTCTCGATAGGGCGGGCCCTGATACGTGACCCCCGGATACTGGTTCTTGATGACGCCTTTTCCGCGGTGGACGCCGAGACGGAACGCCGCATCCTGAACGGCCTTCTTGAAAGCAGAAAGGGAAAGACCACCATCCTGGTCTCCCACCGGGTTTCTACCCTTTGCCATGCCGACAGGGTTCTGGTCCTTGAGGACGGCAGGATAAGCGAGGAAGGGACGCCCGGGGAACTCCTTGAAAAGGGCGGCTTTTACGCCCGTACCGCGGCTTTGCAGCGCCTTGCCGGGGAGAATGTTCCCCATGAGTAATTATTTTGACACCGAGGAAGTGGTCAAGGGCTATGACCGGCGCATCGTATTCCGCATACTTTCCTACCTTAAACCGTACCGCCTCCTGATTCTGTTTACCGTCATTGCCCTGGCGGTCTCCACGGTGGGGGAACTCTTTGTCCCGGTGCTGATGCAGAAAGTTATTGACGACGCCATCATGGCCCGCTTCACGACGCTCCGCTACGACGCCCCCGCCGGGGAAGAACTCAGCGATGAAAGCCGGAATCTGGTGCGGGGCCTTGCTGACTCTCCTTCCGCCCGCTATATAGGGGAAAGGGTTTTTATTCCCCAGACCCGGAAACTTGCCCTGACCAGGAAGGCCGAGGGCGAACTCCGCTCCCTGGGCATCATCGAGGACGAACAGTGGTACGCGTTCAGCTTTTCATCGCCCGGAGAGCTCTTCAATCTTGTAAGGGAACGGGATGATATTTTTATATACGCCGAACGTATTTCCCCAGGGGGGAATTTGGCCTATGAGGGGGCGATACGGAACAGGGACCTTTACACCCTGTCCCTGAACGAGATACGTACGGTACGGGAAAGGGACCTCGGTATGATCGCGTCCCGCATGGGCCTTTTGGCCGTGGCGCTTGCCTCGGTATTCGCGTTTACCTTTCTCCAGACCTGGGCCGCCGGTCTCATAGGCCAGCGCATCATGAAGGATATGCGGCTTGAACTTTTCAAAAAGACAGCTTCCCAGTCAACGAATTTTCTTTCCCGCCATCCTGTGGGCCGCATCGTTACCCGGCTTACCGGAGACGTGGAAACCATCAATGAATTTTTTACCTCCGTCCTCGTAGCTTTCCTCAAAGACCTTTCGGTCATGACCGGGGTTCTCCTCACCCTCTTTTTTCTGTCGCCCCCCCTTGCCCTGGCGACCCTCCTCACCATGCCGCCGGTGCTGTGGATCACCGCGGTAAGCAGGCGCAGGGCCAGGGACGCGTTCAGGCGGCAGCGCGTCGCCTCTTCGCGCCTTAATTCGTATCTTTCGGAACGGCTTTCCGGGGCGCAGGTGGTCCAGCTTTTCTCGAAAGAAAAAAAGAGCGCCGCCGAATTCGCCGAGCGGAATGAGGAACTTTTCGGGGCAAACCTCGAGGAAATGTACGTCTACGCGACCTTTCGTCCTGTCATAGATTTTTTGGCCAACCTTACCGTAGCCGTGGTCATCGCCGCCGGAAGCGCCATGGTGCTTAACCTTTCGCTTTCCCTCGGGGTGCTCATCGCCTTTATCAACCTGGTGCAGATGTTCTATTCGCCGGTGCAGGACATTTCGGAAAAGTACACCATACTCCAGTCCGCCATGGCCGGAGGCGAGAGGGTGTTTGCCCTCCTTGATACCGATGAGAGAATCGAAGACACAGGGGCGCATTCGAGCTCGGGCATGATACGGGGACATATTGAATTTGATTCGGTGTGTTTTTCCTACAAGCAGGGCGAGGAAGTCCTTCAGGATTTAAGTTTTACCATAAGGCCCGGAGAAACCGCCGCAATAGTCGGCTATACCGGCGCCGGAAAGACGACCATCACCAATGTGCTGACCAGGCTCTGGGATATAGATTCAGGCTCCATAAAGCTGGACAATGTGCCCATAAAGGAGATACCCCTAAAGGAACTGCGCCGGCAGGTGCTGCCTGTGCTCCAGGAAGTATTTCTCTTTTCGGGCACCATCTCCGAAAACATAAGCCTCGGCCTTTCCATGAGCGAAGCCGACATAGAAGAAGCGGCAAAAGCCGTTCATGCCCATGAATTTATCGCCGCTCTTCCCGACGGCTACCATACCAGGCTTTCGGAAGGAGCGGCCAATATATCGTCAGGCCAGAGACAGCTCATCAGCTTTGCCCGTGTCATAGCACATAACCCTTCTATAGTAATCCTTGACGAAGCCACAAGCAGCATAGACACCGAGACAGAACACCTCATACAGCTCGGCATGCGGCGCCTTCTTTCGGGGAGGACCTCCCTTGTCATAGCCCACAGGCTTTCCACCATACGGGGCGCCGACCGCATCCTCGTGCTTTCAGGCGGCCGCCTTGTGGAAGAAGGAAAGCACGACGACCTCATAGCCCAAAAGGGCCTTTACGAAAGCCTTTACCGCCTGCAATATGAGAAGGCGGGAAAGTCCGGGTAGAACACCGGCAGACCGGAGCTGCTAAACGTTTAGATAAAGGAAATATTGAACAGTTGCGGGAAGCGGGTAAACCTTAAAAAGTGACTACCAGAGCATGAAATGAGAAAGCCGCTTAAATGCGGGAACCGCCCAAAGGCGGTTCCCGCAACGGGAGCGACGGGGCTTGAACCCGCGATCTCCGGCTTGACAGGCCAGCGCGATAAACCAACTTCGCTACGCCCCCAAAGATTAAGCTATCATACTATACAAGAAAAATCGTGTCAATCACACGAATTGTATCACGCAAACCGGGTGTATTCCGCAAACCCAGGGGCCGCCGCCGACTTGCGCAAGGTAGAACAAGCGTGGTATACATATGGAACCCTATTTCGGGCGGTAGGATAGAGGCTATTCCGCTGGGTTCGGGACTCAGAAATC
>JAISDF010000013.1 GCA_031265025.1 Spirochaetaceae bacterium | reverse complement strand
GGTAGAGTACGGCATGGGGAGCCGCCTTGAAACGGCGAGTTTCAGTTCCCCGATGGGCCGGTATCCCCTGCGCGTACCCCTGGGAACCGAATCGGCCTTTCAGGTGAGGAACCGTTCCGATATGCCTGTCTACGCCCGCATCATTGCGCGGGGTCTTCCTGATGAAGGAAGCGAACCGGTCCTGTCCCAGGGGCTCTCGCTTCAGGCGGCATATACGGACGCCAACGGGAGGACTGTTGATCCTGACGCCCTGGCCGTAGGCGATGACATGGTGGTCAGGGTAACGGCGCGGAACCTGAGTTCCCGGGATATTAATGAGATAGCCCTGGTTCATCCTCTTCCTTCTTCCTGGGAAATAGTCAACACCCGCCTTTCGGAAGATAGCGGCCGGGAAAATTCCTCCTATAAATATCAGGACATACGGGATGACCGGGTGATGACCTATTTTGATTTACGGCGCGGCGCGTCCGTAACGGTGAGCTTCCGGGTAAACCGGGCCTACGGGGGGACGTATTTCAGGCCCGCCATACACGCCTACGCGATGTATGATGAATCGCTTGAGGCCGTGATTCCGGGAAACCGGCCCCGGCGCTGAGTTTTTCAGGCCGTGTTAAAAGACCGCGCCGCGCGTTTTGTCGCGAGATGGCCCTTTTCTGTTTTCGCGAAGCGCCGGCGTCTCGCGCTGGAACTGTCTGCCCTGTTCCTCGTTCTGGGCATCTTCGCCCTGTCCCTGCCTGAGCCCCTCTTTGATCCGGCCTATTCGCCGGTCCTGTACAGCAGGGAGGGGCGGCTCCTGGGCGCCATGACCGCCTCCGACGGCCAGTGGCGCTTTCCGCCGGGAAAAGAGATCAACGAAAAATTCAGCGCGGCCCTCATTGAATATGAGGACCGGCGCTTCCGCTTTCATCCGGGCATTGATCCCCTTGCCCTTGCCAGGGCCTTTCTTGTCAACATAAGGGCCGGCGAAGTGGTGTCGGGGGCCTCAACCATTACCATGCAGACAGTACGCATGATGAGAAGGGACCGGGGCCGTACCATTTTTGAAAAATGCGTCGAGGCCTTTCTTGCCCTGCGGCTTGAGATCAGGTTTTCAAAAGACGAAATACTTGCCCTGTACAGCGCCCATGCCCCCTTTGGCGGCAATGTGGTGGGCCTTGAGGCGGCAAGCTGGCGCTGGTTCGGCCGTCCACCCCTTGAGCTTTCCTGGGCCGAAGCCGCGGTCCTCGCCGTGCTTCCCAACGGACCGGCCCTGGTTCATCCGGGGAGAAACAGGGAGCTTCTCAAAATGAAACGGGACGCCCTGCTTGAAAGGCTCTGCCGCCGGGGTTTTTTTGATGAGGAAACCCTGGTCCTTGCCAGGGCCGAGGCTCTGCCCGGCGAAGTCCTTCCGCTGCCCGGCCTTGCTCCCCACCTGCTTGCCAGGGTAGTACGGGAGAACGCCGCCCGGAAAAACAGGGATACGGGGCTACTTCCCCGGACCACCATTGATTTTTCCATTCAGGAAAGAAGCGCCGCCGTTATGGAACGCTGGGCCCGGCGTTTCGCGGAAAACGGCATCATGAACGGCGCGGCCCTTGTCATGGATACCCAAAGCGGCGAGGTGCTCGCCTATGTGGGCAATGTCAAAAGCGCCGAAGCCGCCGATGTGGATATCGTACTGTCGCCCCGGAGTTCGGGCAGCGCCCTAAAGCCCTTTCTCTACGCCGCCATGCTTGATTCGGGGGATCTGCTGCCGCCGGCCCTGATAAGCGACATTCCGACCAGGGTGGGAAGTTACAGCCCCGAAAACATGAGCCGGAATTATCTCGGCGTTGTTCCCGCCGATGAAGCCCTTTCCCGTTCCCTTAATATACCGGCGGTGCGTTCCCTGAGAGTCTACGGCGTGGAGCGTTTTGCCCGGCTGCTTCAGGGCCTGGGGATTACCACCCTCTTCCGCCGGGGCGAGGATTACGGCCTTCCCCTCATACTCGGCGGGGCCGAAACCACCCTCTGGGATCTTGCCGGTCTTTACGGCGGTCTTGCCAGAACCGCCCTGGAGCCTGGGGAAAGCGTTACGCGCTTTTTCCCGCCCGGGGTTTTCGCCGAGGCGGGCGAAAACAGCGCCCCCCAAGGGCGCGGCCTCCTTTCCGCCGGGGCCGCCTGGCTTACCCTGGAAGCCCTGACCTTTGCTTCCCGCCCCGGCGAGGAAGCGGCCTGGCAGGACTACGCGAGTTCCCGGCGCATAGCCTGGAAGACCGGGACCAGTTTCGGTTTCAGGGACGCCTGGGCCATAGGCGTTACCCCCCGGTGGACCGTGGCCGTGTGGATAGGCAACGCCTCGGGCGAGGGGAGGCCTGAGCTCAGAAGCGCGCTGAGTTCCGCGCCGGTTCTTTTTGAATTGTTCTCGGGCCTCGAAGGAACCCAATGGTTTCCCAGGCCCGGCGCCGCGCTTAAAAGCATTGAGGTCTGCGGCAATTCAGGCTATCCCGCGGGCCCTGACTGCGGGACCGTAACAGAGACCCTTGTTCCCCGTGGAGCGCCGCCGGGGAATCCCTGTCCGTACTGCAGAACCATTACCCTGAACGGGGAAGGGACCATGAGGGTGGCGTTAGACGCGTCGTATTCAGGAACGGTCATTCAGAAGAAGTGGTTTGTCCTTCCCCCGGCGGAGGAATGGTATTTCAGAAAGTGGAACCTTGATTACAGGGACCTTCCGCCCCTTGGACCGGACGGGGAAACGCCGGGAGCCGGGCTTTCATCCCGGAGCGATGAAGTTTCCCTGCCCCTGGCCCTTTTCAATCCCGAACAGGGCGCGCGGATTTTTGTTCCCGTGGAAATAGACGGGAGGCCGGGCAGCGTTGTTTTTTCCGCCGCCCACAGGGACCCCAACGCGGCGCTCTACTGGCATCTGGACGAACGCTACCTGGGCTCCACCGGGATCTTCCATGAGATGGAAGTCCGGCCTGCCCCCGGCGTCCACACCCTCACGCTGGTGGACGGATCGGGGCACAGAATAATCCGCCGCTTTGAAATACTGGACAAGGAGACTTCCTTATAGGCGGCCGGCTATGGCGTCAATAAATTCCCAGGAATCAAGAATTTTTTTCGCCGCCGGACCGGCGAGGAGGGCAAGGTCTCCGGTCATCTCCCCGTCCTCAATGGTCCTGATTGTCGCGTCTTCAAGTTTTTTGGCAAAGGAAAAGAGATCGGGAAGCCCGTCAAGTTCCGCCCGCTTTGCCAGGGCGCCGGTCCAGGCGAAGATCAGGGCCACCGAATTGGTGCTGGTTTTTTCGCCTTTCTGCCAGCGGTAATAGTGCCGCTGCACGGTGCCGTGGGCCGCTTCATACTCGAATTTCCCCGAAGGCGAAACCAGTACGCTGGTCATCATGGCTACGCTGCCCGCGGCGCTGGCTATCATGTCGCTCATCACGTCGCCGTCGTAGTTCCGGCAGGCCCAGAGAAAACCTCCCTTGCTTTTGACGACCCTTGCCACGGCGTCGTCAATGAGGGTGTAAAAATAATCTATCCCGGCCCCGGCGCATTTTTCCTTGAATTCAGTCTCGTAAACCTCTGCGAAAAGATCCTTAAAGCGGCCGTCGTATGTTTTCGAAATAGTGTCCTTTGCGGCAAACCACAGGGGAAGCCTTTCCTGTATGGCGTAAATAAAACAGGACCGGGCAAAATTCTTGATTGATTCATCATAGTTATGAATACCCTGGATGACGCCCGGACCCTTCATGTCCGCTACGGTAACACGCTCTTCCTTGCCGCCGTCACGGGGGGTATAGACCAGTTCCACCTTTCCCGGTTTGGGGATGTACATTTCAGAGGCCCTGTACAGATCGCCGTAGGCGTGGCGTCCTATGGTTATGGGTTTTTCCCAGGTCGATACCGAAGGCTTTACACAGGAAACCTGAATTGGCCTGCGGAACACCGTACCGTCAAGTATGGCCCTGATGGTCCCGTTGGGACTGGGAAGAAGCTGCCTGAGACCGTACTCCTGCTGCCTCGCGGCGTTGCTGGTTATGGTCGCGCACTTGACCCCTACGCCGAGCCTTTCTATGGCCCCGGCCGCCTCGACCGTAACCTTGTCGCTGGTATCATCCCGAACCTTGAGGGCCAGGTCATAGTATTCGGTTTTAATGTCCACAAAGGGGGAGAGCAGTTTCTCCTTGATAAGGGCCCAGAGCACCCTGGTCATTTCATCCCCGTCCATCTCGACAATAGGGGTCTTCATCTTGATACGTTCAGCCATGACTCCTCCTGTACAGCCGCAAATTTTTTTATCATAGCGGTTTCATGGTATATTGACA
>JAISDF010000043.1 GCA_031265025.1 Spirochaetaceae bacterium | reverse complement strand
CAGCGCGTACGACGACTACCTTGACTTTGGCGAAGACCGGGGGCTTACCTTTACCGCGACGCCTGAAACAACCCAGGAGATGCGGGTGATAAGCAGGGACGAGATTGAAAGGCGAAACGCGCAGGATCTGGCGTCGCTGCTTGAAGAAACCCTGGACATGAGCGTTACACGCTATGGAGGATACGGAAACCAGACTGAATTGAATCTGCGCGGTTTTGATACTGAACGCATCGCCATTCTTATAGACGGAATACCGGCCAATTCTCCCCGCTCAGGCGAGTTTGACATAAACCAGGTTGATCTTAACACTGTGGAACGCATCGAGGTCATCTACGGCGGTTCGGATTCAAAATACAATGTTTCAGGCGCCCTGGGAGGTGTCATCAACATCATTACCATCAAAAAACAAAAACCGGGCTTCAGCCTGGGGGCCGTCTTTTCGAATAACGGATATTTGCCGGGCCGCTATAATACCCGCCATTCAGGCGGCGCGGAAGGAGAGCCCCGCTTTGAGGACCTCTTTGATATGCAAAGCCTGAGCCTCTCCTCAGGATACGGCGCGGAACGTTTCTCCTTTAGGGCGTCGCTTTTCGGGAACCGGGCGGGCAATCATTACCTTTACACCGACGACTATGGTTTTGCGCGGCGAAAAATAAACAACGAGATTCTGGATGCCGGCGGCGGCGCGTTCTTCGCGTGGGATGTGTCGGATACAACGGCGCTGCTTTTTGATACCAAAGTGTACTACGCGAACAAAAATTTTCCTGTTACGCCAAATTCTACCGGATACGCCGTGGCAAAAGATTTTCAGATAACGGAAAACATTGTGTTTAACGCGCCGCTTGTTTTCCGGGAAGACCTGGGAACAGAAGCCTCCTTAAGCTATCAGTATTCCACCACCAGGTACGGAACCGCCATAAAAAGTTTTGACCATTACCTTACCGGCATAAACCGCTGGAACTGGTATCCCGGCGAAAAAACAACCGTCCGCTCCGGGCTTGACTGGCGTTTTTTGTATGTCCGCACGCAAAGCGAAACAGAAACCCGGCCTGTAAGGACAGGCAATCTTGGCGGGCTCTATCTGACAGGAGAATATTCGCCGGTAAAGCAATTTATGGTAATCGCGTCGCTTAAAGGCGTTACCGACACAAACCGGACAGTGGCGGTTCCCAAACTCGGTTTCCGCTGGGCAATAGTTCCGCAGTTCGTCATAAAAAACAACTATTTCCGCAGTTTCAAATTTCCCGACTTTGACGACCTGTACTACCGGAGCCTTGACAATATGTTCGTGGGGAATCCAAACCTAAAACCCGAGGACGGGTTTGGCGCCGACCTGATTGGGGAATTTACGCCCGCGGAAAAGTTCACCATAAGCGCCACCGTTTACGGACAATGGACGGAAGATTCAATTCACTGGGTAAAAGGACCGGGGGGGCGCTGGTCGCCTGAAAACATCGGAACCGCCTGGTTTGCCGGGCTGGACGCGCGGCCTGTCCTCACCCTGCCCCTCAAGAGCGCCGGCTTTGAACAAATTAAACTGGGCCTGAGCTATCAATTTCAGATGAGCTGGCTTTTAAGCGGGGACTTGAGCATGGCGGACAGTTACCGCATACCCTACATGCCCACGCACATCATAGGCGGTTCTGTGGATCTGTCGTGGAGAACCGGCTCCCTCCTCCTCTCGGCTCACTATGAAACAACCCGCTATGCCGACACCCTGAACCAGATACGCCTTGACCCGTACTGTATACTCCACGGGACCTGTAACCAGTCCATAGGCAAGAACCTTACGGTCTTCGCGTCGCTGCGGAATATTCTCAACGCCCACTACGAATCATTTGCGGGTTACTATATGCCGGGAATCAGCCTGACCCTGGGAATCAGGGCGGTCTGGGAACAAGAAACGCCGCGCCTGAATCCTTCGCCCGGCCCCCAGGCAAATTGACAAGGCCCCGCCGCCGCAACATACTGTGATTATGCCTGCCCGTTTCTTCTTTGCTGTCACCCTGATCGCGGCGCTGCGCCTGGGCGGCCTTTCCGCCGCTGAATACGATGATGAAATTCCGGTGATGGAAGCGCCGCTCTTGGAATTCGTGGTTACTCCTTCGCGGAGTTCCGAATCACCTGATTCTGTTCCTGCCCATATCGAAGTAATCAGCGCCGGGGATATTGAAAAGTCGGGCGCTTCAAGCGTCGCTGAACTTTTTGAGTCCCTGCCCTACATACAGGTGCGAATGTCCATGGCCGGTTCAGGCTCAGGGGAAATCTCCATGCGGGGCTTCGGCGAAAATTCAGGAACCAGGGTCCTGGTTCTTGTAGACGGCCATAAACGCAACGATCCCGACATGCACATTCTCAACTGGCTTTCTATTCCCCTTTATGATATTGAACGCATCGAAATTTACGACGGCCCAGCCTCGGTGCAATACGGCAGCAACGCCGTTGGCGGCGTCATCAACATCATCACCAAAAAGGCCCCGCGTACCGCGACCATACTGGGCGTATCGGGAGCTTCGTTTTTCGGCAACTCCCAGTTCTTCTCCCACCAGCGTTCATTCTCCGGGGCCGCGCTTTCAGTCTCCGCCGGACATACCGGAAGCGGCGGCTACCGGGACAGGCAGGGCTTTTCAAACGCGGCCATGTCAGGCAGGATGAATTTTTTTCTTTCCGACGCCGTTACCCTTGAGGCCGACGCTTCGTTTGTTGTTATTGATTACGCCATGCCGGGAAGCCTGAGCAAAGCCCAGTTTGAAAGCGATCCCAGGCAGGCGGCAAATCAGGATGATGACGCCAAAGAACAGCATCTTTCAGGCGGCCTTGCCCTGAGCTGGGAGCTTTCGCCTGATCTTACCCTGGTCATACCCGGCCGCTACAGCCTTAAAAAGGTTGAATCAAATTTCCCTTCTTATTATACCCCCAATTATACGAACCGGACCGTACACAGTGGGGAACTGAGGCCCCGGGCCGCCTGGTCAAAAGAAACAGGTCCGTTACGCTTCAGCCTTTCAGGCGGCGTTGACCTTGATATGGCAAGGCTTGACGTCAGGTCTTACGCGGACAAGGCGAGGGATACCCCCGCCGCAACCCTGGGCGGCGGGGCTGAGGTCAGGGCCTATACCGCCGCCCCCTACCTCACCGGCCGTTTCAGCCCGTGTGAATACCTCACGTTAAGTCTCGGCGCCCGTTATGATTCATACTTTCTCTTTGCCGAAACCCGCGACGGAACTTTGGACGATGCTATTGTCCATCATGCCTTTGTATACGCGGCGGGCCTTACGGTTAATCCGTCCAAAGACCTGAAATTCTACGCCTCCTTTACGAGGCTGTTCCATTATCCGGCAGCCGACGAACAGGCGGAAGTTTACTACGGCGGAACTTTTAACAGCGGTCTTAAACCCGAAACAGGCTTTAACGCCGAAGCGGGAACTTCATACAGGCTTAACAGGCTTGCCTCAGGCTCGGCCCGCTTCTTCTTTATGCGCGTTGATGACGAAATTTGGTATAATCCCCTGTCATACGCCAACGAAAATATGGACGGCAATACAGGCCGCTTCGGCCTTAACGCGGACCTTGAGCTTACGCCCTTTGCGTGGGCCGCTTTCAGGGGAGGGTACAGCCTGATGCGGGCAATATTCAGAGGCGGCGCTTTCAGGGAAAAAACCGTTCCCCTGGTTCCCGCCCATTCGGTATATGCCGGGATGAGCCTCCTGACATCTTTCGGCCTTGAAGGCGGCGCAGATTGGACCTATGCCTCAGCGGCCTATCAGGGAGGCGATTTCACCAACACCAGGGACAGGACCGGCGCGACCAATGTATTCGGCCTCTTTGTTCATTATACCCTGAAAAAAGACGGCAGTACCTTTGCGGCGAGACTTGCCGTAGACAATCTCCTCGACGCCTCCTATGCCCCGCTGGTATACTGGGACGGCTATTACCCCGCCGCCGGCAGAACCATAAGCGCATCGCTGACGTATACATTTTAGCCCTTCCATGCGGCGCGTATTTTACTGTAAGGAAACCAAAACCCAATACCGATACTAAATCATAGGCTTGTTCAACAGAACTATATCAAGAGGAGAAATGAATGGCGACTAAATGCCAATTTTGCGGTTCTACCGCCTACGGCCCCGGCTGTCCCAAAAGCACCAACGGCCTCCATGTACATCACGATGACGAAAAACACTGCATTTACTGCGGGTCATCTTCCTACGGCAACGGATGCCTCCAGACCCCCACCCGGAAACACATCCACGGACACGGGGGCAGCAAATGCGTCTACTGCGGTTCGACCGAAAGCGCCATGGGCTGCAAACACAGCCCGACAGGAAAACACGAGAAATAGCCCGCTATTCCTTCCGTACCACAAGGGGGGCCTGGGGGCGCATGGCCCACACGCTTTTGTCGTACATGGCTTCGGCAAAGAGGGGCGGCACGGTAAAGGTCCCCGGATTAATGGCTCTGGCCCGGTAGCTGAAACTCGCAACCTGGGGGCCTGCCGTTCCATAGACGACAATGCGGTCCTCCCGAACGTCCACATAATCGGGACGCCAGCGGCTGCCGCCGGACTGGACGGCCGGCTGACCGGCGGCGGCTCTGCGCACCGAGTCTATGTCCGCCTCAAGACCGGCGGGGAGAAGGTCCACAAGGGCCAGGTTGGAGACGGTCTTGTTGTTGGTGGTTCTGAAATTCACCTTAACCGTTACGACATCGCCCGCCCCGACCGAATCAACGGCCTCACCTGAGTCATTAAGAAATTCCCTGTACACTTCAAGATTATTCTTTATTTCCGTTCCGGGAATTTCACGTTCAAAGCCGCCCTGCGTTACCTGGTAAAAGAGGTTAAGGGCGTCACGGTTTTCTATCTGTATCTTCTCCGCCTCACCGGAAAAAGAAGCGCTGAACAGGGCGCCTGTCGAAGCGGCCTGGCTTGCGCCGCCTGCTCCGGGAGCGGCAGGTCCTCCGGTAACGCCGGGGGCAAACACCAGATCGCGCCTCCGGCTGCCGTTGAGAATTTCCCTCGCCGTAAAGCGTCCGTTTGTTACGCCGGGGACCGCTTTGAGATAGGCGTCAACCGCCATGAGGGCAAAATTCGCCGAGAGGGTTGTATAGCGCTGGTTTTCGAGCCGGCCGGCCATGGAGTTAAGGAGGGTTTCGGATACCTCCCTGAGCCGCCGGGGAAAGTGTTTGGCGGTAACCGAAAGGTACAGGGAATCATAAAGCAGTTCGTCAAAGTAATGTACCGAGTCGTCAAAACGCATGTTCCATTTTATTTTTTCAGCCAGCGCAAAGGCGTCTATGTCGCGCCGCAGAAGGGAATAGCATCCGGCAAGGAAAAGGCCGGGGAGTTCGGTCTCGGCCTCCCTGTTGTAGCGGGCCATGTCCGCCTTGAGCGACTCGACCAGCGGCGTGGTAACAATTTCGTTAAGGGTAAGTACATACACAGCGTAGGCGCGGCTTGCCAGGCTGTAAAGCGAATGTTCCTGGGAGGAGCCAAGGTCCCGCGCCGCCTGCAGCATGCGCTCCATAACGGAAGGCGCCACATAGTAGCCCCGGTTCCTCGCCTCGGTAAGGAA
>JAISDF010000237.1 GCA_031265025.1 Spirochaetaceae bacterium | reverse complement strand
CCGCCGCTAGGATTCGTCTGATTCCTCAGGCATATACTCTTCTTCAGGTTCGGCCACCTTTTCAAGACGCCGCTGTTCCAGTATCTCCTGCATCTGGACATCCAGGTCCTGGCTGTCCTCGTCAAAAAGTTTGACGCCCCGGTAACGCTTGATGCCCGTACCGGCAGGTATGGGATGGCCGATGATGATGTTTTCCTTGAGACCCCTGAGGTAGTCGGTGGAACCGGCTATGGCGGCGTTGGTAAGCACCCTGGTGGTTTCCTGGAAACTCGCCGCGGAGAGGAAGGAGTCTATGTTGAGGCTGGCCTTGGTAATGCCCTGGAACAGGGGCCTGGCCACCGCGGCCTGCCCGCCCTCGGAGATAACCCGGTTGTTTTCCTCATGGAAACGGTATTTGTCCACCATCTGGCCGTAGATAAACCTGGTGTCCCCTACCGCGACGATTTCAACCTTACGCATCATCTGGCGTATAATGACGCCTATGTGCTTGTCGTTGATTGACACACCCTGGAGGCGGTAGACCTGCTGGATTTCGTCCATCAGGTAACGCTGGAGGGTGCTCTCGCCGAGTATATGGAGTATGTCGTGGGGGTTGACGGACCCCACGCAAAGGGTCTCGCCGGCCTCGACGGAATCACCGTCACGCACCAGAAGCCGCTTGGTCATGGGGATGAGGTGCTTGTATTCCTTGCCAAAGGCGTCCTCTATAAGGATGACCCGTTTTCCCTTGACTATACCCTTGAAATACACCGTGCCCGAAACCTGGGCCAGCACCGCGGGATTCTTGGGCTTTCTGGCCTCAAAGAGTTCCGAAACACGGGGAAGGCCAGAGGTGATGTCCATGGCCTTGGCCGATTCCTTGAGGGTCTTGGCAATGGTCCTTCCGGCGTTGATTTTCTCGCCCTCGTCCACCTGTATATAGGCGCCGCCGGGAAGAAAGTAGGAGGCCGCTTCGCTGCCGTCATCGTCAACAATGTAGATGCGGGGCTGTTTGCTTTCAAGCTGAAATTCGGTGATGCGCTTTTCTATGTTCCCGGTTTCCTCGTCGATTTCTTCCTTCAGGGTAGTACCGGGTATAATGTCCTCGTATTTAACGGTTCCCGAAGCCTCGGCGATAATGGGGTCTGAGAAGGGGTCAAAGGTGGCTATGGTTTTTTCCGCCTCAATGACCTCACCCTTCCTGACGATAAATTCCGAACCGTTGCGGATTTCTATCTTCTGGTCCTGTCCTATGAGGTACAGGGTTTTGGAAGAACTGTTTTCCAGCACCATGGCATAGGCGATTTCGGGAGACTCAATGTTGCCGTCCTTGCGGCGTATGATGGGTTCGCCCTTGATGATGCGCTTGCCGTCTTCCACAAGGAGCTTGTCGCCGCTTTCCAGGGTGAATTCCTTCATTACCCGGTTTACAAGCGCATAACCCTTGCGGGTAAAGAGCCAATGCCCCGACGACACGCCGTCAACAAGTTCCACATGGGCGCCCGAAATATCCCGTATGTACACGGGGTACTTGAGGAAGATGCGGTTTTCTTCGCTGATCTTGGTGGCCGCCCCGCCGATATGGAAGGTACGCATGGTAAGCTGGGTGCCGGGCTGTCCTATGGACTGGGCGGCAATGGTACCGACGGCCTCTCCTATATCCACAGGGCGGCTCGTGGCAAGATTGCGGCCGTAACAGCGGCGGCATACGCCGTGCTTGGCTTCGCAGGTAAGGACAGTCCTGATGCGCACCGACTCAACGCCGGCGGCCTCAATGGCGGCGGCTATCTCCTCGGTGATTTCTTCGTTTACATCGATGATAAGTTCGCCGGTGATGGGATGCTTGACCCGCTCCAGGGTATAGCGGCCCTGTATGCGGTCCGTGAGGGGCTCAACTATGTCCTCGCCGTCCTTGATGGCCGAATAGGCGATGCCGTTTATGGTCCCGCAGTCATCCTCGTTGACAACCACGTCCTGGGCTATGTCCACAAGGCGGCGGGTAAGGTAGCCCGCCTCGGCGGTCTTGAGGGCCGTATCGGCAAGCCCCTTGCGGGCGCCGTTAGTCGAAATGAAGAATTCGATAACCGAAAGGCCTTCCTTAAAGTTCGACCTGATGGGCAGCTCAATAATGTCCCCTGACGGTTTGGCCATAAGGCCCCGCATGCCGGCAAGCTGGCGTATCTGGTTGCGGCTTCCCCTGGCGCCGGAGTTGGCCATCATATACACTGAATTAAAGCCGTCCCTGTCCGTCTCCAGGGTTTTCATCATCACGTTGGTAAGGTCTTCGTTGGTCTTGGACCAGACTTCGACAACCCTGTTGTAGCGTTCTTCCTGGGTGATATGGCCCTGACGCCACTGTTTTTGTATGGACTCAACTTCCTTGTTGGCCTTGTTGATCATTTCGGTTTTTTCTTTGGGAACCACGATATCGTCAACGCCTATGGTCGCGCCGAAAACCGTGGCGTACCGGTAACCGGTGGCTTTGATGGCGTCGAGCATGCGCACCGTGGTCCACGAACCCCGGTCGTTAAAGATGATTTCGATAAGGGCCCTCAGTTCCTTGTCCTTGAGTTCATAATTTATAAAGGGAATTTCCGGGGGAAGTTCTTCGTTAAACACCAGCCTCCCGGCGGTGGTCTCAAGAAGCCCGTCGCTGTCCGCCGGGGCTTCCTGGCCGGCCTTTTTCCACACCGGCGTCTTGGCTACCCTGACCTTTACCAGGGCTTCCCAGTCCAAAGCCTTGGACTCGACGGCCATGAGCACTTCCTCCGGGGAAGAATAACGCCGGCCCGTACCCTTGGCGTTCTTTTTGATTCTGGTAAGGAAGTTGATGCCCAGCACCATGTCCTGGGAGGGGAACACTATGGTCTTGCCGTTGGCGGGATTGAGGAGGTTCCGGGCCGAAAGCATGAGGGTCCAGCATTCCATCTGGGCCGCCTGGGTAAGGGGCACATGGACAGCCATCTGGTCGCCGTCAAAGTCGGCGTTAAAGGCATGGCAGACCAGGGGATGCAGTTTGATGGCCTTGCCTTCCACAAGCACCGGCTCAAAGGCCTGGATACCCAGGCGGTGCAGCGTCGGGGCGCGGTTCAGAAGCACCGGATGTTCCTTGACCACTTCGTCAAGGATGGCAAAAACTTCGGGCGTTTCCTGTTCCACCAGCATCTTGGCTTTCTTGATATTGTATACCACGTCCTTATCGACGAGTTTCTTCATGATGAAGGGCTTAAAAAGCTCCAGGGCCATTTTTGTGGGAAGCCCGCACTGCCACATCTTGAGGTCGGGCCCGACGGTGATGACGCTGCGGCCCGAATAGTCAACGCGCTTTCCGAGGAGGTTCTGCCTGAAGCGCCCCTGCTTGCCCTTGAGCATATCGCTTAGGGATTTGAGGGGCCTGTTGCTGGCGCCCTTGACCACCCGCTTCTTTTTGGAATTGTCGAAAAGGGCGTCAACGGCCTCCTGGAGCATGCGCTTCTCGTTGCGAATGATAATGTCCGGGGCGTTGAGGGTCTGGAGCCGCTTGAGCCGGTTATTCCTGTTGATGACCCTGCGGTAAAGGTCGTTGAGATCGCTGGTGGCGAAACGACCGCCGTCAAGCTGCACCATGGGCCTGAGTTCAGGCGGAATCACCGGAATGACTTCCATGATCATCCATTCGGGCTTGTTGCTTGAACTGCGGAAATTTTCCACTATCTCGATGCGCTTGAGGAGCCTCTTGTCGCTTTTGGCGCCTTTTTCTATCATTCTGGCCCGGAGTTCCACGGCCATCTGGTCAAGATTAAGGTTCTCCAGCAGGGTCCTGACCGCCTCGGCGCCCATGCCCGCGGTAAAGCCACCGCCATAGCGCTCCTGGGACTCGTAGTATTCCTCCTCGGTGAGGAGCTGCATCTTCTTGAGGTCCGTATCACCCGGATCAATGACCACGTATTTTTCGTAGTACAGAACGGAACGAAGGCTTGCCATGGGAAGATCCAGGAGCAATCCCATGCGGCTCGGCACGGAGCGATAATACCATATATGGGAAACCGGGGCGGCAAGTTCAATATGACCCATGCGTTCCCGGCGTACCTTGAAGTGGGTTACCTCAACGCCGCAGCGGTCGCAGATGACGCCCTTGTAGCGTATGGACTTGAACTTTCCGCAGTAACATTCCCATTCCTTGGTAGTACCGAAGATACGCTCACAGAAAAGGCCGTCTTTTTCGGGCCGCAGGGTTCTGTAGTTTATGGTTTCCGGTTTTTTTACCTCGCCGTATGACCAGTCCCGTATCATTTTTGGCGAAGCCAGCCTGATCATTATGGAATCAAAATCCTGTATGTCTCTCATATATTACTCCTCATGCCGGTTATGACCGTAATTCGGCTACCAGCTCCATAAGCTCGGTTGATTTATTGAGCAGGTTTCTCAGTTCCCCGTCAACCCTGGTAACAAGCTGGTCGTTCTCCGAGGCTATGCCGTTGACATCGTTGACCAGGGCGCTTACCGACTTGCTGGAAACGGCCTGCTCGTCAACGGCCTGCACAATGGCCTGAACCTGGAGCATGGTTTCCCGTACCGTAAGTCCCGCTTCGGTAAGGGAAAGGGCCGCTTTTTCCGACAGTCCGGTAACGCCGGATATGGACGCCACCGCCTCGTTCATGCTGGAAACATTTATTTCCGCAAGATTCTGCATATCCTTGATGCTTCCCTCAACTTCCTGGGCCGCGGCCTTGGTTTTTTCGGCCAGCTTGCGGACCTCGCCGGCCACAACGGCAAAACCCTTGCCGGATTCGCCGGCATGGGCGGCCTCTATCGAGGCGTTCATCGCCAGGAGGTTTATCTGGGCGGCAATGTCGGTAATCACGCTCATGATATTGCCTATGACATTGGACTGTTCGCCCAGCTTGCCTATGTTCCGGGTCAGGGTCCCGGCAAGAACCGAAAGTCCCTCCATGGCCTCGCCGGATTTTTTGGCCATGTCTACGCCTTCGGCAACCCTGTTGTTTGATTCCTCAGACTTACCGGCGGCTGTCTCCGCGTTGCCGGAAATCCGCTGCACGCCCGCGCTGAGCTGTTCCATGGCAGCCAGTATGCCCTGTATACGCTCGGCCTGGACATTGCTGCCGTTTTTAACTCCCGAAACGCTGCGGGAAATGCTGCTCACCGTGTTCTCCACTCCGGTGGCGGCGGTCTCAACCTGTCCGGCGATGCGGATGATTTTTTCCGCCGCTGTTTTGGCCGCTTCGGCCCCGGCAAGGGCCTCCGTTTCTTTGGCCTTGACTGTCGCAAAACCCGCGCTGAGGTTTTCGGACATGCGGAGAAAAGAATTCTGCAGCACGGCAATTTCGTCATTGCCCGTAACGGCAAGGGTGGTTTTAAGGTCCCCGGAAGCCATCTGCTCGGCGGCCTTGACCGTCTCCCGCAGGGGACGGGTAATGGAATGGAGCGTAAAAATACAAAGGGGAATCAGCACGACAAGGAGTATACCCGCGGCAATGCCCAGGATCAGGTATATGCGGCCGTTAAGGGACTGTAACAAACGCTCTTCCAAATCCGCCTTGTAAACATCCACATTGTCAATGTAGATGCCGGTGGAAATCCAGATATCCGTGCCGGGAATATAGCAGACATAGGCCAGCTTGGGTTTGTTGGGCATGTTTCCGTCCCGGTCCGCCGGCGGCTTGGGGAACACAAAGGATACAAAGCCGCCGTTTTCCCTGGCCCTGGCATAGAGTTCCCTGACATAGTACACGCCGTTGGCGTCGGCGGTATCGTTGAGGTCTTCGCCTTCCCGCTGGGGCAGGGTGGGATGCATAAAAATCACCGTTCCCTTGTAGGTAAAATAGTAGCCGGACTGGTCTTCCTCAAAACGATAATCCTTAATAAACGAAGAAATAATATCATGCTGCTGCCGGGGATCGCTTATTCCCCTGAGGGCCGCGCCCAGGGCTGTCGCCATGGTCTCGGTTCCCAGCTTGATTTTTTCCCTCTGGCCCTGCATCATAACATCTTCGGAACTTGCAACGCCCGAATCCTTTACCGAAACAGCCGTGCGATAGAACACCGCCATTGATACCGCGCTTGACAGAAGCAGAACAAAAATAATCGCGGCAAGCCTGATACTTATGGGTATAGTACGCAGCATCATGCCCTCCTGCTTCACTCCCTAAAAATTGCTCCCCGACTTGGTTATCAGTTCCTCGTCCCTTTCGGTAAGGGGAATCTGCCTGCCCTTGGCGTCGTAAATGGTCATGTCAAGGGCAAGTCCCCGCAGTTCCTGAACCAGTACATTGAAAGACTCGGGGATACCCGCCGTTGTGGAGGGCTCTCCCTTTACTATGGCCTCGTAGATTTTTGAACGGCCGGTCATATCGTCGGATTTGATGGTCAGTAATTCCTGCAGGGTATTGGCGGCGCCGTAGGCCTCCAGTGCCCAGACTTCCATCTCGCCCAGGCGCTGGCCACCGAACTGGGCCTTGCCGCCCAATGGCTGCTGGGTTACCAGCGAATAGGGGCCGGTGGACCTGGCGTGCATTTTGTCGTCAACCAGGTGGTGCAGCTTGAGGAAGTATATGACCCCGCAGAAGATGGGATTTACAAAGGGTTCGCCGGTCCTGCCGTCCCGCAGGGTGGTTTTACTGGTAACAGGCAGCCCCGCTTCCCTGAGCTTCCCTTCAATATCGCCTGTGGACGGGGACTGGAACACCGGCACCTGGAACCATTCATCCAGGGTACTGGCCGCCCAGCCCAGTTCGGTCTCGAGGAGCTGGCCTATGTTCATCCGGGAAGGAACCCCCAGCGGAGTGAGGCACAGGTCAAGGGGCGTACCGTCCTCCATGTACGGCATATCCTCTTCAGGCAGTATGCGCGCCACAACGCCCTTGTTACCGTGGCGACCGGCCATCTTGTCTCCTTCGCGGAGCTTGCGCTTGGTGGCGATGAGGACCTTGACCACTTCGTCAACGCCGGGGTTAAGGTCGTCTCCGGCGGTACGCTTGAGCCGCTGTATGTCGATGATGGTCCCCTCAATGCCGTGAGGTACCCTGAGACTTGAGTCCCGCACTTCCTTGGCCTTTTCACCGAATATTGAATTGAGGAGCTTGAATTCCGGGGTGGTCTCGGTCTCGCTTTTGGGCGTTACCTTGCCCACCAGTATGTCCCCTGAACGCACCTTGGCGCCGACCCGTATGATACCCTCGGCGTCAAGATTGTCGAGGCTCTTTTCCGACGTGTTGGGAATATCCCTGGTTATCTTTTCGGGCCCCAGCTTGGTTTCCCGCACCTCGGTAATAAATTCCTTGATATGGATGGAAGTGAACATATCGTCCTTTACCACCCGTTCGGAAATAAGGATTGAATCTTCGTAGTTATAGCCGTTCCAGGGCATGAAACCCACGAGTATATTCCTGCCCAGGGCAAGCTCGCCGTTCCTTGTGGCCGGTCCGTCGGCAATGACCTGACCGGCGGTGACCTTCTCGCCCTTTTTGACCACCGGCCGCTGGTTGTAGCAGGTATCCTGATTGGTCCTCTGGTATTTGATGAGAGGGTAGATATCAAGATCATCCTTACCGGCCCTGTCGTTCTTTATCGCCACTTCCCGGGAGCTGACCCTGACCACGGTTCCCGAACGCCTTGCCTTGATCAGAACCCCTGAGTCATAGGCGCACTTGCCTTCCATGCCGGTTCCCACCCTGGGCGCTTCGGGGAAAACCAGGGGCACGGCCTGACGCTGCATGTTGGAACCCATGAGGGCCCGGTTGGCGTCGTCATGCTCAAGAAAGGGAATCAGCGAGGCGGATACCGAAATAATCTGCTTGGGCGATACGTCCATATATTGAATGTCCTCAGGCGCCCTGGTGGTATAGTCACCCTGGCGGCGGCAGGAGATCTGCTTGTCCGCAAAGGAACCGTCGCCGTTGAGGGCGGCCGAAGCCTGGGCTATGTAATAGCGGTCCTCGTCCATGGCCGAAAGGTATTCAATATCCCTGGTAGCCATGCCTTTAGAAACCTTGCGGTAGGGGGTTTCAAGGAAGCCGTATTCATTCACCCTGGTGTAGTTGGCAAGGGAAACAATGAGGCCGATATTCGGCCCTTCGGGAGTCTCTATGGGGCACATGCGCCCGTAATGGGTATAGTGGACATCCCGGACCTCGAAGCCCGCCCTGTCCCTGGAAAGGCCCCCCGGCCCCAGGGCGTTAAGGCGCCGCTTGTGGGTCAGCTCGGCCAGGGGATTGACCTGGTCCATAAACTGGGAAAGCTGGCTTGAGCCAAAAAATTCCTTTATCGCCGCGACCACGGGCTTGATGGAAATAAGATCCTGGGGCTTTATGGTGTCGGTTTCTTTAAGGCTCATCCTTTCCTTGGCAATACGCTCCATACGGCTGAACGCGGTCTTCATGGTGTTAGCCATAAGCTCGCCCACCGAGCGCACCCGGCGGTTTCCCAGGTGGTCTATGTCGTCGATATTCTCGTCACCCACATAAACCTTGATGAGGAATTTCATCGTGGCAATCACGTCCTGCCTGGTCAGGGTAAAATCATCAAGGGGCTTGGCATAGTTGAATTTCTTGTTGAGCTTGTAGCGGCCCACCTTGCCCAGGTCATAGCGGCGGCTGGTAAAGAACATGCCCAAAAGGTCCTTTTCAGCCGCTTCGACGGTGATGGACTCGCCGGGCATGAGCACCGAGTATACCGCCGAGAGGGCGTCGTCCCTTGAAGGCTCGTCCCTTGAAGGGTCCTCTTTTACAAATTTGATTTCTTCCCGTTCAAAACAGTTGAGGAGCATGGGGGAATTGAGGGAATCCTCGGCGTCAAATTTGATGACGTCCACAGTCTTGACGCCCCGGCTTATAAGTTCATCTATATCATGGGGATGGAGCTTTTCTCCGGCCCGGTACATCTTCTTCTGCTCGGTGTCGCCCTCGGCCTTGCCCCAGACAGTGGAAGCAAGCACCCGCCCGGACATTTTTTCCTTGGTACGCCGGTCATCCTTGATGGTAAGGGTTTCGGTGGTATAGAAAGCCTTTATGATCTCTTCCCGGCTTTCATAGCCCAGGGCCCTGAGGAATATGGTTCCCAGTATGCGCTTCTTCCGGTCTATCTTGGCGTAGATGAGTTCCCGCTTCTGGTCTATTTCGAATTCCAGCCAGCTTCCCCGGTAGGGAATGATGCGGGAAGAATATATCCCCTTTTCGTGGCTGAAAATAACCCCGGGGGAACGGTGTATCTGGGAAACCACAACCCGCTCGGCGCCGTTGATGATAAAGGTGCCCCGGTCGCTCATGATGGGTATGTCGCCCATGTATATGTCTTTCTGCCGTATTTCGCCGGTAGTCTGAAAAATCAGGTTGATTCTGGCCTTGAGGGGGACCGCGTAGCTAAGTCCCTTCTGCTTGCATTCCTGCTCGGAAAATTTAATGTTTTCCTCGTCCAGGGTATAGTAATCATATTCCAGAACCATATCCCCTGAAGGTATCTCTATGGGGAAGGTGGTCCTGAAAACCTCTTCCAGGCCCTGGACCTCAAGGTTCTTTTTGGTCCTGACCTTTTCCCGCTGAAGGAAGCGTTCATACGAAGCAAGCTGAATGTCAACGAGATCGGGCAGTTCCATTACATCCTGAATATCCTGCCCTACATAATTCCGTTTATTGATTGTTTTGCCTTTTGCCATCATACAAAACCCCCTCGCATAAATTTGCCGTTTTTACATTGAACTTGTTCGACAACCCGGTCGATTGTCTCACAAACCACGGATAAAAAGACAGCCCGGCGGCTTTCAGCACCCCGAACCGGACAAAGCCGGAACCGGGCCGAAAGACGCCAGGTCGCGTGTATAAAATACCTTATCTTCCGCGAAATCCGTCTTATTGAATCTCAACTGTACCGCCGGCGGCAGTAACCGTTTCCTTGATCTTGTTTGCCTCATCTTTGGAGACATTTTCCTTAAGGGGCTTGGGGGCGCCTTCGACAAGGTCCTTGGCTTCCTTAAGGCCCAGACCGGTAACGGCCCTGACCTCTTTGATGACGGCGATTTTTTTCGTGTCATCAAAGGCTTTAAGAACAACGGTGAATTCCGTTTTTTCCTCGGCTGCCTCAGCGGCCGCTCCGGGAGCCGCAGCCGCGGCAACGGCTACGGGAGCCGCCGCGGAAACGCCGAATTTTTCCTCCATGGCTTTAACCAGTTCGGAAACCTCCAGAACGGTCATGGACGAAATCGCCTCTAAAATCTCTTCTTTTGTGGCTGCCATATTATCTTCTCCTTAAAATTGATTACGCGCGTCATACGAAACGCGCCCGGACAAATCCGGGAAAGGTCCGACAGGAACGACAGCGTCCGGAATTACCCGGAGAAGCCTGACAGACCTATACAGCGCCGGTACTGAACGGCTGGTTCAGCACCGGAAAATACACCGGGTTACGCGGCTCCTTCCGCCTTTTTATCGGCAATGGCCTTGACGGTACGCACAAGCCTTGCAGGCACATCGTTGAGCGCCGCGGCAAGATTCCGTACAGGTCCGTTCATCACCGACATAAGCATGGAGATAAGCTCCAGCCTGCCGGGAAGCCGGGAAAAGGACTCGGCCTGGGCGGCGTCATATACGGCATCGCCAATCAGGGCCCCTTTTATCTTGAGAACCGGAGCCTCTTTGATAAAATTAAAGAGTATCCTGGCTACCTCATTTGAATCCTGGGGCGAAATCGCCACGGCGGTGGGGCCGGAAAGGTACGCGCCCACATCGGGAACCTTGAGTTCCTCAAAGGCTATGCGGGCAAAGTTGTTTTTTACCACCGTAAACCGGGCGGACTTTTCCCGGAGCTGCTTGCGCAGGGCGGTAATCTGTTCTACCGTAAGTCCCCGGTAATCGGCAAAGATAAAATCCGGGGCCGTACTGAACATATCTTTAAGCTCTTTTATCGAAGCTGTTTTCGCGTCCTGTATTTTCTTCGCTACTATTGCCATGGCCTACTCCTCGCTCTTGACCCATATTCCGGGGCCCATAGTGGAGCTGACCGAAATGGTCTGAATAAAATCGCCCTTTACATCGACGGGTTTCTTCCGCCTGATTTCGGCAATCACGGTCTGGATATTCTCGGCGACACTGGCGCTGTCCATGGAAACCCTGCCCACAGCGAGGTGCACGACGCCGGTTTTGTCGGCCCTGAATTCCACCCGGCCTTTTTTTAGTTCGGCCAGGGCGGTTTTTATGTCGAAGGTAACGGTACCGGTTTTGGGATTGGGCATGAGCCCCCTGCGGCCGAGAACCATACCGAGCTTGCCCACGTCCTTCATCATATCGGGAGTCGCCACGGCAACGTCAAAATCAAGCCATCCGCCCTTGATCTTTTCGATAAGGTCATCGGCGCCCACAAAGGCGGCGCCCGCTTCCTGGGCCTCTTTTTCTTTTTCGCCCTTGCAGAACACGAGAACGCGCTTTTCGCCCTTGAACTGGTTGGGAAGCACCACCGTGTCGCGCACCGACTGGTTTTTCTTGAGGTTGAGCTTTACCGAAAGATCCACGGTCTCATCGAACTTCGCGTAGGAGAGGGTCTTGAGCAGATCCAGGGCGTTCGGGAGGGCAAGGGAAGCGGCCCTGTCGTATTTCTTGACAGCCTCGGTGTATTTTTTTCCGCGCTTCATTTTTCCACCTCCACACCCATGGACCGGGCGGTTCCGGCGATGATGCGCGCGGCCGCTTCAATGTCATTGGCGGAAAGATCGGCCATCTTTAATTTGGCGATTTCCTCAAGTTTTGCCTTTGGAATTTTACCCACCTTGTTCTTGTGGGGCTCCCCGGAACCCTTTTCGAGGCCAATGGCCTTCTTGATCAGGACCGCCGCCGGCGGGGTCTTGAGGATGAAGGTAAAGGACTTGTCCGCGTATACGGTGATGACCACCGGTATGATGAGACCCGCCTCCATTGCCTTTGTCCTGTCATTAAACTGCTGGACAAACTGGGGCGCGCTGACCCCGTGAGGACCCAGGGCAGGGCCTACAGGCGGGGCCGGAGTAGCCTTGCCTGCCGGGCACTGCAGTTTGATTACCGCGGTAATCTTTTTCTTTGCCATAAAAACTCCTTTGTGGTGCGCCTGAACGCAAACATCAGGCTAACGGGGCCGTTTTTCGGCCTCTCCCACAGTTGATTCGCGGACGGGATACGGCCCCGCCCGCGGGAAACTACAGCTTTTCCACCTGCAAAAGATCAACTTCTACCGGCGTATTCCTGCCGAAAATGCCTACCATAACCTTGAGCTTGTTCTTTTCCTGGTTGACTTCCTCGATAGTACCGGTAAAGGACTCAAAAGGACCGTCAATGATTTTAACCTGCTCGCCGGGAGAAAAACTCTGCCGCGCCCTTACCGGCCGCTCTCCCTTTATTTCGCCTGTTTTTTGCAGTATGGTCCGGGCCTCGTCGCCGGAGAGGGGCTGGGGCCTTTTGTCGGCCGGAGTACCCACAAAGCCGGTAACACCCTGTATCTTTTTTATCCTTGAACAGCTTGTTTTCCAGTCAAGCTCGGGAAGGTCCATTTCGACAAGTATATAACCGGGAAGAAATTTCTTGGTCAGGGTCCGCTTTTTGCCGTCTTTGACCTCAACAACTTCTTCCTGGGGAACTTTAATATCCCGAACAATATCCTTATCCAGGTCCCCTGAGTTAACCATCATGCGTATGGTTTTTTCGATTTTGTTTTCGTATCCTGAATAGGTATGCAGTACATACCAACCTGTAGCCATGGTGTACCTTTTTTATGTCAGAATATTGCCCGCACGCCGAGGAGGAGGACCACATCCACCAGACCCAATATAGCGGCGAACAAAATAGTAGAAACAATCACAACCTTGACCGAACTGACCACATCTTCCCGGCTGGGCCAGACAACTTTCCTCAGTTCCGCATAAGATTCCTTTATAAACTGTATCAGTTTGCTCATACCGCCCTCTTTACCAACAAAATACGCCGCCCGGCATGTTACTCTCCAGGCGCAGTAGGCTTCGAACCCACGACCTGCGGTTTTGGAGACCGCCGCTCTACCAACTGAGCTATACGCCTAATCTCTACTTAATCTTGGTCTCTTTATGCAGGGTATGTTTCCTGTCAAAGGGACAATATTTTTTGAGTTCCAGTTTTTCCTGGGTATTCCGCCTGTTTTTGGCGGTTGTATAGTTCTTCCGTTTACATTCACTGCACTGCAGGGCGATGAGTTCCACCGCCGTCTTTTTACTCGCCATAATTCCCCCAATATCACCTCAGCGTAATGAGCCTGCAAAGTAAAACCCCGCCCGCTCACCGCAATGGAGTCTGCGAAGCAAACTCCAAAACCAAGAACGCGAAGCGTTTTTGGTTAGCCCTCGATCAGAATCGAACTGATGACCTTATCCTTACCATGGATATGCTCTGCCAACTGAGCTACAAGGGCACACTGACCACATTATGAGGCGTTTTATTAAAATAGCGAATATGTTAAATTATGTCAAGTGAGCTGCGGTCATTGAGTTGCGGTCATTCTCCGGTTTCCCGGCAGGGCGAAAGGACACCGCAGGAACGTTTCAGGGGTCCTGTCAGGGGGTAAAGGCCCTCCTTGCGGAGGGCGCTTTTCCCCCTGCCACCCCTCCCGCAATCGTTTGGCGTCCTTTCGCCAAGTGAGCAAAACAG
>JAISDF010000194.1 GCA_031265025.1 Spirochaetaceae bacterium | reverse complement strand
GTTTTCTTCCGCGGCGGCCAGCGCCGCCGGGATAACATATACCCCGGGATGGGCGGTCCCCGCGGGGAAATAGTCGTCCATTTCAATGTTTGAAGTGCGGAGTGAATTGGCAAAGGCGGCCAGCGCCGGGGAAGTTTTGTTTTTGGAACCCCAGATGCTTGCCCGGCCCCCTGTTCCTCCAAGACTTTCTATAAGATCAATGATTTTTGGCGTGAGCTTGCTGGCGGCTGAAAAGACCGCGCATCCTGTATAATCAAGAAGGCATCGTTTGGCCTGATGAAGCGTTTCCCGGTCAAAACCGTTCAATTCCAGGGAATAGAAATGCTCCGAAATATTTCTGAAAAAGTCTTTCACCCATCCCCTCCTATCCTTTCAGGCGAGCTTGTTGATTTCCCGTATATAATGACACGCCGCGAAACGGCGGCCATGCCAAAGTACATAACCATAATATATCATCGGAAATGTACTCAACCACCGAAAGATTATGGGTCAATGTTCCGGTTATGGTACAGTTTTGACGTGAGGAATTCGCCGTACCACGGAGGCAATTCGCCGCATTTACTTTCCGGCTCCTGCCGGTGTATACTTAACTAGAAATCGGCTCTGTTGAAAGCCGGGGAGCGTATTTTGTGTAAGACCGTACTGATGTTTATCTATGTTGTCATCTCCATGATCGCGGTAACGCCCATAGGAATAGCCGCGGCCATTTTAAGCCTTCCGGGGCTCAAGAAGCCCATGTCCGTTATTGTCAGCCTCACGGCCCGCGCCTGGGCCTGGTCCGTCATCGCGTTAAGCGGCTGCAAACTCAGCGTACAGGGCCGGGAGAACATCCCCGTCTCAGGCGGTGTCTGTTTTGTAAGCAACCACGTGGGAATTTTCGACATAGTCCTGGCCCTGGCCCTCTTTAAGCGGCCCTTCGGCTTTATCGCCAAAAAAGAACTGTTCTTTATACCCCTGTTGAATATGTGGATATGGCTTTTGGGCGGCCTTTTCATAGACAGGAAAAACATACGGAAGGCTGTCCATACCATTACGACCGGCATCAAGCGGATTAAAGAAGGCGGCGCCATGATCATCTTTCCCGAAGGAACCCGGAGCAAAGGCAGGGGCCTCCAGCCCTTCAAGGCCGGCTCCTTCAAACTTGCCACCCAGTCCGGCGCGGTCATAGTTCCCGTAGCCATAAGCGGAAGCTACGACATCTTCGAAAAAAACTACCGGGTCGCTTCGGTCCCGGTACACGTGGTCTTTTCACCGGTGATCGAAACCGCCGGCCTCTCCCCTGAAGAAAGAAAACAGCGGCTTTCCGCCCAGGTTTACGCGGTCATCGAAAACGCGCTCCAACAGTCAAGCTCTGAAACCGCCCCATTACAGAAAATTTGAAGGGGCGCGCATTTCCACACTGCCGCCGGCAAACAGCCGGCGCCATGAATGGCGCCTGGCCGCCGAATGGTGGCGTTCAATCCGTTCCTAACCCCAACCGATACCGGCTCTTGACAAGTTCCCGGCGAGCCGGATAAGGTGTACGGACGGGCGCGTAGCTCAGCAGACCACGCTATATCTGCGGTATGCAAACGTGAAAAAAAGCGGTTTGCTTTCAGGGGGTTAATGCTCCGGTCAAGTAATTCGGCTTGACATTCTCTCTGTAAAGCGTATATTTAACTATGGCAAGGAGAAAAGAGCCCCTGTTACCAAAAAACAAAGAGAAGGGGCGAAATGCCGCACCGTGGATTGTGGCCGTTTCTGGCCTGATAGCCGCTCTTGCCGCCCTGATTTCCGCTATCGCCACCCTGATAATGGCGATGAAGTGAGGTATAACATGATCGTTTCCAGAAATAAACTTCTTAATTTCGGTCTGGGCTGTTTTATTTTTTCCACCTTGGTTTTCGCCGTTTTGTTTATCCTGAAATAACAGCCGCTTCAAGGGAGCTGCTTCGTGTGCTCCTAACACCAAGAGAGCGTAACAGTTCTCTATGTTATCCCGGTTGACAATGAATTAAATTTTAGTTATATATAGTCTACCAGTATATAGAAAGATAATATATACATAAGTCTATATGTAGTAATGACTTACGGGCGCGTAGCTCAGCTGGTTAGAGCGCCACGTTTACACCGTGGATGTCCGGGGTTCGAATCCCTGCGCGCCCAAAGCAGTCATACACAGCCGCTATATTTCTTATACGAGCATAAGTCCCCGGAAAACCGCCCAATCCAGGGATTCGAACCTGAACGTCGTATCCGGTTGCCGGGTAGTAAACAGTTCGGTATGAATGGAACCTGGAGTATATCTGAAAATTTCTGTGTTTTTCTTGACAGGAAGGTGAAGCTGCCATTAGTTTTTTAATGGGGCTGTACGGAACCCGGACAGCCCCGGAGAAAGTTTTTTCAGGAGGAAAGAATGACAAAGAAAATTGTGGGAGGCGGGTTGGTTCTTTTTTTGCTGGCCGCCGTGTTTGGGTGCAATAGTTCAGCCAGGGCGAAAACGCCGATGCGGGCCGGGACCTATACGGCCAGCGCCCGTGCTTTGAACGGCCCCCTGGCGGTGGAAGTCAAACTGAGTACTGACGCCATTACGGATATCAAAATAACTTCATCGGTTGATTCTCCCGGAGTGAGTGACTGGGCCATAGAACTTATGCCCCGGAGGATTATCGAAAGCCAGTCCCTCATGGTGGATGTGGTAACCGGCGTTTCTATTACCAGCGGCGCCATCATAAGGGGCGTTGAAGACTGCCTTGGCCAGGCCGGAGCCGTTCTTGCGGAATTCAAGAGACCCCTTTCCCGGACAAGGGCGCCGGACCAGGAACTGTCCGCCGATGTTGTTATTGTAGGCGGCGGCGGGGCCGGTTTATCCGCCGCGGCGACAGCCGCCGCTTCGGGGGCTTCGGTGATCCTTATTGAAAAGACAGGCTTCCTTGGCGGTAACTCCATTGTTTCAGGGGGTATTTACAATACCGCCAACCCGGAAAAGCAGGATCATGCTCCCGCGGAAAGCGGCGTGGAAAAACTCATTACCGACGCTCTGACTGAACGGCCGGTAAATGAAGAGCACCGGGCGCTGATTGAAAAAGTCAGGGCAGAATACGAGGCTTTCAAAAGAACGAATAAGACCCTCTTTGACAGTCCCAGCTGGCATGCCCTTCAGACCTGGAATGGCGGCGACAAGATAGGGACTCTCAGCATAATTCAGATTATGACCAATAATGCTCTTGCCGGATTCAGGTGGCTTCAGGAACAGGGAATGGAATTCTACCCCAATGTTACCCAGGGTTCAGGTTCCCTGTATCAGCGAACTTTCCGGGCGCTCATGCCCAACGGAACCGGGTATATCAAAGCCTTTAGGGATTCTCTCGCGGGCCGGAATAACTATTCCCAGATGCTCGATACAACCGCCAAAAGCCTTATTGTCGAAGGCGGCAGGGTAGTGGGTGTCAACGCGGTAGGAAAGGATGGCCATAAGGTAACTCTGCGGGCTGCCAGGGGGGTAATTCTCGCTACGGGAGGTTTTGCCGGAAATGTGGAACTCAGGCAGAAGTACTGCCAGGGTGAGAAATGGCCTGATTTGGGACCGTCCCTTAATACCTCAAATGTACCCGGCGTTACCGGCGACGGTATCTTCATGGCCGAAGCCGCGGGAGCCAAACTGGTCAATATGGAGCAGATACAACTGCTCCAGGTATGTAACAAGGATACCGGCGCCATAGGCGGCAACGCGTATCCCAATTATGTGGCCGGTTATGTCTTCATCAATATGAACGGAGAACGTTTTGTCCGGGAGGACGGCAGGCGGGACGACATATCAAAGTCCATCATGGCCCAAAGCGAGGGCTATATGTATCTGGTCCAGAGCGCCGACTCCATTCCTGATACCGACAAGGCCCTTACTCTGGACGGCCGTACCGTTACCTATATGCTGGAAAACAAGTTGTCAGGCTGGGTAAGCGCCGCTACTCTGGACGGCCTTGCCGCCGAGATGGGCGTTCCTGCCGGCAATCTCAAAACGACCATAGACGCATTCAACACCCACATAGATACCCAGAGACCTGATGAGTTTGGCAGGGTGCTTTTCAATTATAAATATACCAAGGGACCCTGGTACGCCTTTCCCTGCAAGCCCGCGGCTCACCATACCATGGGCGGTGTACTTATCGACGGAGATTGCCGCACCCTTAGGGCCGATGGTTCCGTTATTCCCGGCCTCTACTGCGCCGGTGAGATTACCGGTGTCGTTCACGGCGGCAACCGACTGGGCGGCAACGCCATGGTTGATTTCACGGTTTTTGGCCGTATCGCCGGAACCAACGCCGCGGCCGGCAGGTAAAACCGCTTCAGGCTGCGGTTGATATGTTTGGGCCCCGTCATCAGGCGGGGCCTTTTTGACGGGATCATTACAAAACGGCTCTATTTTCTGAAATTCTTTTGTATATCTCTTGACAAAAATGTCAAAAAACGCTATTGTATATAATATATCTATTCTTAATGGAATAGAGCCTCAAAGAACCGAAGATTTATGGCGGCGGGGGGATTTGCGTTTTTTGCGTCTGGCTTGACAACATCATCCCTACCGCCATTTTTTTCTTTCGCCCTTCAACAGGCAAAAACAAATGCCCGCCGTACGATTTCTAAAATAACACATAGCGGGCGGATACTTGTTCCTCCCCCTTTCCCCGGGTTATGCTTGGCCTGTTATGGATAAACTCATCATAAAGGGAGCCAGGGAACACAATTTAAAAAACATTGACCTTGTACTCCCCAGGGATAAACTTATTGTTATTTCCGGCCTTTCGGGGTCAGGGAAAAGTTCTCTTGCCTTTGACACCATCTTTGCCGAGGGGCAGCGCCGTTATGTGGAAAGCCTTTCGGCCTACGCCAGGCAGTTTCTCGGCCGCATGGACAAGCCCGATCTGGACTATATTGAAGGGCTTTCCCCGGCTATTTCAATAGAACAAAAAACCACTCACCGTAATCCGCGTTCCACCGTGGGAACGGTAACGGAAATTTACGACTATTACCGCCTGCTCTTTGCCCGCATAGGGGTTCCCCATTGCCCCCGGTGCGGCAGGGAAATACGGGAACAATCGGTGGATTCGATCATCGAGACCATTATGGCCCTGGGGCAGGGGGACAAGGTGCAGCTTCTGGCTCCGGTTATCAGGGGGAAAAAAGGCGAGCACCAGAAGATCATCGAGGACGCCAAAAAAGCCGGTTTTGCCCGGGCGCGTATTGACGGCGTGCCGGTGAGCCTGGACGAGAAGATACGCCTGGACAAGCAGAAAAAACATACCATCGAAATCATCGTTGACCGGCTTGTGGTTGGGCCGGACATACGCACCCGTCTTGCCGATTCGGTGGAAACCACCCTCCAGATCGCCGACGGAATCATGCTTATTCTGGCCCAGAAACAGGGAGAGTCCAGGGTAAACGAATATTTCATGTCCCAGAAAAACGCCTGTCCTGACTGCGGCATTTCCATACCCGAACTCCAGCCAAGGCTTTTTTCGTTTAACAATCCCTTCGGCGCCTGTCCTTCCTGTTCGGGCCTGGGGATCAAGATGGAGTTTGATCCTGATCTTATCATTCCTGACTGGGATCTTTCGTTTAACGAACGGGGCATTGCGCCTTACAATCCTGATTCCGCCTGGTACCGCAGCCGCTTTGAGAGTCTTTCCAGGCATTTCAAGTTCAGCCTGAACGCGCCCCTCAAGGAGCTGCCCAAAAAAGTTAAAGACATACTCCTCTACGGCAGCCGGGAGGACATAGAGATTCATTATAAAAATAAGGAAGGAACCAACCATTTTGATTACAACACCAAATTTCCCGGCATCCTTGAGGACATGAAGCGGCGTTACATGGAGACCCAGTCCCCGGGCATGAGGGAATGGTTTGAAAGTTTTATGAGCCAGAGGGTCTGCGAGGAATGCGGCGGCAAGAGGCTTAAAAGCGAGGCCCTGGGAGTTACCGTCGGCGGGCGGAATATCTGGGAGCTTTCCAGCCTCAGTGTTCAGGATTCCCTTAAATTTTTTGAAGTCCTCAAGCTCAAAAAGAGCGACAAACAGATAGCCCGGCAGATACTCAAGGAGATCAACGCCAGGCTCGGCTTTATGCGGAATGTGGGCCTTGACTACCTCTCCCTTGAGAGAAAGTCGGCGACCCTCTCTGGCGGCGAGGCCCAGCGCATAAGGCTTGCCACCCAGATAGGCTCAAGTCTTGTGGGAGTGCTCTACATACTTGATGAACCGTCCATAGGCCTCCATCAGCGGGATAACCAGCGGCTCATTGATACGCTGCTCTACCTCCGCGATCTGGGGAACACCCTCATCGTGGTTGAGCATGACGAGCAGACCTTGAGAACCGCCGACCATATTGTCGATCTCGGGCCGGGCGCCGGCGTACACGGCGGCAAGGTGATCGCCCAGGGTTCTCCCCCTGAAGTGATGAAGGTCAGGGAGAGCCTTACCGGACGCTATCTCGCCGGAACCCTTACCATGGACATTCCCAAAAAACGGCGCAAGGGCAACGGGAGTGTTCTCAGGCTTAACGGGGTGAGGGAGCACAATCTTAAAAACATTGATGTTGCAATTCCCCTGGGGATTTTTACCTGCATCACCGGCGTTTCCGGTTCGGGTAAGTCAACCCTCCTTTCCGACGTGCTCTATCCTGCCCTTGCCAACACTCTGTACAATTCAGCCCATACCGAAGGCGACTACGACAGCCTTGAGGGCAGCGAATTTGTAGACAAGGTAATCAACATAGACCAGAGTCCCATAGGCCGCACGCCCCGCTCAAACCCGGCAACCTATGTGGGGATGTTCCAGGGTATACGGGATCTTTTTGCCAGCCTCCCTGACGCCAGGGCCAGAGGCTACAAGCCGGGCCGGTTTTCGTTTAACGTGCGGGGCGGGAGATGCGAAAACTGCCAGGGGGACGGAACCATCAGGATAGAAATGAATTTTCTCCCCGATGTGTATATCACCTGCGATGTCTGCCACGGCAGGCGTTTCAACCACGAAACCCTGGAGATACGCTATAAGGGCAAGAACATAGCCGAGGTGCTGGATATGACCATTGAGGAAGCGGCGGAATTCTTTGCCTATATTCCCCATGTGGCAAAGAAACTCGACACCCTCCTCTCGGTGGGACTCGGCTATGTCAAGCTCGGCCAGTCCGCGCTGACCCTGTCCGGAGGCGAGGCCCAGCGGGTAAAACTCGCGCTGGAACTTTCCAAACGTTCAACAGGAAAGACCGTATACATTCTTGACGAGCCTACCACGGGGCTTCACTTTGCCGATGTCAAGCAGCTCATGGAAGTTATTCAGCGTCTGGTTGACCAGGGCAATACGGTGATTATGATAGAACATAACCTTGACGTGCTGCTCCAGGCAGACCTCCTTATCGACCTCGGTCCCGACGGAGGAGACAAGGGTGGAAATCTTGTAACGTCAGGAACGCCCGAGGCCGTGGCAAAGCATGCCAAAAGCTATACGGGTTTTTATATAAAGCAAATGCTGGACCGGAGGAAATGAAAAAACCATCCGCCTGGTTCCCGCTTTGCGTTCTGCTTGTCTTTTTGTATGTGCCCGGAATTTTTCTTTTGGCCCAGGAAGACGCTGCCGGGGAAGTTCAGGCGGCGGATGTTTCGGAAAACGCCGCGGCGGAGACCTCGGCTGAGGCCGGGACAGAGGCCGCTGGGGAAGGGGACGCGGAGGACATGACAGGGGACGCGGCGGAGGGTACGGAGGCAGGAGACGCGGAGGCCGGGACGGAAGACCAGGCAGCCGCGCCTGTCCTGAGCCCGGAACAGCGCCGTATCATGATGGAAATAGACACCGGCACCCTTACCGAACTTGCCGCGTGGGCGGGGGAACTGGGGCTTGGGGAAGGGGGAACCAGGGACGATATTGCCCGGAGGCTGTACGCGCATTTCGGCATTCCTTCTTCGGATTCCGGGGCTTCCGGTGGGAGCCAAAAGGTTATAACCATAGAAGCGGCGCGGAATACCGAATACTTTACCCTGGAAGTGGTGAATGAGGAATACGCCAGGCTTTCGGGAAATGTGCGCATAAGTCTTAAAGACGGGGAAGCTGTATATGAGATTGAAGCCGGTGAAATACTTTTCAACCGTACCCGCAATCTGCTGTCGGCCTCGGGCGGGGTGTCGTACAGAAAACAGGAAGGCGATACTGTTGAGACGTTCCGGGGCCAGTCAATAGTCATAGACCTGGACAACTGGGCGGGAACTTTTATGGACGGCGTTTCCGAGCGTTCCCTTGCCGGGGATGATCAGGCCTACCGCTTTGAGGGGGAGGTTATTTCCCGTACCGGCGAGGATGTAACCGTACTGCGCAGGGCGAAGATAACCAACGCGAAGAACAAGGACTCCTACTGGTCCATCAACGCCTCAAAGCTGTGGCTTCTTCCCGGTTCTGATTTTGCCGTCTTTAACGCCGTACTCAAGGTAGGTGAAATTCCCCTGCTGTATTTTCCCTTCTTCTTCTATCCCGCCGATGAACTTATCTTTCATCCTGTACTGGGCTACCGTTCACGGGAAGGGAGTTTTCTCCAGACGACGACCTATCTTCTCGGCCGTCCGACCGCGACTTCAAGCGAGGAGAATTCCATCACGAAAATCCTCGGCAATAACGACAACATGGAAAGAAAGCGGGAAGGTTTATTTTTGCGGACCACGGGAAAAAAAGTAAGCGACCCCAATGATACCCGCCTTTCCCTGATCTTTGACGCCTATACAAACCTCGGCATATACTTGGGAACTAATCTTGCCCTGCCGGTAATGGGCGCTTTTGGCGCCCAGGAACTGTCCTTCGGCCTGGGTCTTACCAGGGATATATACCAGATGGGAGGCGTATACACGCCCTACGATTTCAGCGGCACAAGCAACTGGAACCAGGGGAGGTTGTTTTCCGTTACCGTACCCCTGCGTTACCGCTTCATCTATACCGGTTCCGTTTCCGGGGCGGCGGGCAGTTTCAACTGGTCCCTGCCGTTTTATTCCGACCCCTATGTAAACAGGGACTTCCTTAACCGTTCCGAAGATATGGACCTCTTCAATATAATGAAGCAGGGCGTTACCACCGA
>JAISDF010000185.1 GCA_031265025.1 Spirochaetaceae bacterium | reverse complement strand
GCTTTTTGTTGTATGAAATAGTATGAAACAGAGCATTATTTTTGTCAAGCAAAATGACACTTATTGTGATTTTGGCGAAATCACGCAAAAGGTACAGCCTTTTGTAGCCTTTACATAGGGAGACATCGTTAGGTGAAACACCCATGCTGACCCATCGACAAAGATCAAACTGTATTGTGTGGCTATTAACACACATAATCATAATACTAATTTCAATATGCCAAATCTTACTTCAGTTGAACGGCTGGCCAGGTTTTACGGCGAGAACAAAAATTATTTTGTACTGCTATTGGTTTCATACAAAGATGTTACAATTATGTGATGCTCTGGATATATTTTATCCCAATGAAATATCAAAAATAACCCATAGAATTGACTATTTTAAAAACATAAGAGAATATTGGGAAAATCAGTCTGATTAAAAGATGGGCGCCTAAGGTCTGTTTACGTTGTGCGCTAAAGCTATGGTATCTTTGACCCCCGGGTTCGGCCGGCCAGGTCAGTCACTACGTTCCTCCTCCTCTTGTTCAAAGCGTTTTTTTTCAGTACAGTAAAATGACGCATTACCGTTGTGTGCTACTGTTCGATTAACTTGGCGGCTCTCGCCGCCTACATTGAGGTTATCATGAAAATTGTCGTGCTTGATGGCTATACCGAAAATCCCGGCGATCTCAGTTGGGCGGGGTTTGAAAGACTGGGGAAGCTTACGGTCTACAATCGTAGTTCCCTGACCGATCCCAAAGAAACGATAGGCCGCATAGGCGGCGCTGAAGCGGTAATTACCAATAAGACTCCGGTGCCGGCGGAAGTGATCAGCGCCTGTCCTTCAATCAAATACATAGGCGTTCTTGCCACAGGTTACAATGTGGTTGATACCGGGGCGGCACGGGCCAGAGGTATTCCGGTCTGCAATATTCCCTCCTATGGAACCGCCGCTGTAGGTCAGTTTGCCATAGCCCTGCTTCTGGAGATATGCCACCATATAGGCCACCATGATAAGGCTGTCCACGAAGGCAGATGGGAACATAGCGAAGACTGGTGTTTCTGGGACTATCCTTTGATAGAGCTTGCCGGAAAAACCATGGGGGTCATAGGTTTCGGCCGCATAGGCCAGGTTACCGGAACTATAGCCAAAGCCCTTGGAATGGAAGTTCTTGCCTTTGACCAGTACCCCAATGATTCAGGCCGGGCCATAGCCGGCTATGTCGCCCTGGATGATCTTTTTGCCCGGTCCGATGTTATAGCCGTGCACTGTCCCCTCTTTCCCGAAACCCAGGGCATCATCAACAAGAACACCATAGCCAGGATGAAAGACGGCGTCATTATATTGAATAATTCCCGCGGCCCTCTGGTAGTTGAACAGGACCTTGCCGACGCGCTTAACAGCGGCAAGGTGTATGCCGCCGGCCTTGACGTGGTATCGACAGAACCAATCCGTGGCGATAATCCCCTTCTTACGGCAAAGAACTGCGTTATCACTCCCCATATTTCCTGGGCATCCAGGGAAAGCCGGAGCCGCCTCATGGATATAGCGGTTGAGAACCTCGCCGCCTTTATCAGAGGCAGCCCGGTCAACGTGGTGAATATTTCCTGATGCTGCTGATCCGGGGCGGAAGGCTCATTGATCCAAAGACAAGGACCGACGGCTTGAAGGACCTTGTTATTGACGGAGAGCGCATAGCCGGCGTTCTTGATCCCGAAACGGACCGTAGCGCAAGGCATGCGGAAAATGTCTATGATGAGGTCATCGATGCGGAAGGAAAAATCATCATCCCGGGTCTCGTCGATGTCCATGTCCATTTCCGCGATCCCGGTTTAACCTATAAAGAAGACATCCTGTCAGGCAGCGCGGCGGCGGCTAGGGGAGGCTATACCACCGTAGTCTGTATGGCCAATACCAGGCCGCCTGTAGACAATCCTGAAACTCTGACGGCCGTTCTCAGAAAGGCCGCCGGCGCTCCCATCCATGTCCATACTGTCGCCGCCCTTACCCGTTCCCTCAAGGGAAAAGAGCTTTGCGACCTTGCCCTTCTCCGGAAGCTCGGCGCGGCAGGATTCAGCGATGACGGTATGCCCATCATGGACTCAGGCCTCCTGAGGGACGCCCTGTTCAGGGCCAAAGAACTTGACGCGCTCATCAGCCTCCACGAAGAAGACCCGGCGCTGATCCATGATGCGGGCGTCAATGCGGGGGAAGCGGCGGCAAGACTGGGCCTTCGCGGGGCAGCTCCGGTCTCCGAGTATTCAATGATCGCCAGGGACTGCATGCTTGCCCTGTCCGTACAGGCAAAGGTTCACATACAACATGTAAGCTCGGCGCTTTCGGCAGAAGTCATACGGGCGGCAAAAAAGCTCGGCGCCCGTATCAGCGCCGAGCTAACGCCCCAGCATCTTGCCCTTACCGAAGGCGCGTTAAGCGCAAAGGGAACCCTGGCTAAACTCAATCCTCCTTTGAGGACCGAAATTGACCGCGCCGCCCTCATTGAGGCGCTACGGGACGGAACCATAGATATTGTCGCCACAGACCACGCCCCCCACAGTTCCGAAGAAAAAAACCGGCCCTTTGCCGAAGCGCCCAGCGGCGTTACCGGTCTCGAAACCGCCCTTGGCGTATGCCTGACCGGACTGGTCGATCAGGGGCATCTTGATCTTATGACCCTTATCGAAAAAATGAGTCTTGCTCCGGCGAAGCTGTACGGATTTGATGCGGGCTATATCGCTCCCGGAGGTCCCGCGGATCTTGTGGTCATAAACAGGGACCAGCCCTGGGTAGTTTCTGATTTTGTTTCAAAATCGTCCAATTCCCCTTTCATCGGGGAAACGCTTTCCGGCAGGGTTCTTCTTACTGTGTGCCGGGGCAGGATCGTATACCGGGACGGCGCTTTCCGGTATACTGGACGCCATGGCTGAGATTCTTTCCAATGAAAACATCGCGGCGGATTTCTGGCTCCTCAAGGCCAGGACAACGCCGGCGCGGCAGCCCGCAATGGGGCAGTTCTATATGCTCAGGGCCTGGGATACCGAGCCCCTTCTTTCCCGGCCTATAAGTGTTTTTGACGCGGATGAAGATACTGTGTCGTTTCTCTACCGGGTCTTGGGCAGGGGTACAAAAATTATCTCTGAATGTAAAGCCGGGGACAGCCTTACGCTCCTCGGCCCTTTGGGAAAAGGTTTTTCCAAAGTTACGGGAAGGACGGCGCTGGTGGGAGGCGGAGCGGGCATAGCTCCCCTCCACTTTGCGGCCCGTGAAATACGCCGGAGCGGGACGACAGCTTCCCTGGATATATTCCTCGGCTTTTCCGGCAGCCCCATGCTGGAAACACCCTACCGGTTGTTATGCGATACCCTTACCGTACAGAGCGGCGGCTTTATTACCGGCGCGGTCAAAGC
>JAISDF010000140.1 GCA_031265025.1 Spirochaetaceae bacterium | reverse complement strand
TCGCCTTTTTCAAAACGTTTCCACGCTTCCTCTCCGTCCCGGGAAGTAACCACATCATGGCCGTCCATGCGGAGAGCGTCGGCCAGTCCTTCGCGTATGTTTTTTTCGTCATCGGCTACAAGCAGTCTAAAGCGCATCAAATACCGTCCTCTCCGGCCGCAGCGCGTTCCCTGGTATAGGAAATGAGCCTGGTCGTTGTTCTGGGCAGGGGCAGCGTAATCTGGAAGCTGGTCCCCTTCCCTTCTTTTGAATTTACCGTTATTTCGCCCTGGTGCTCCTTTATGATTTTGAACACCAGGGTAAGACCCAGGCCCGAACCGCTTTCTTTGGTGGTATAATAGGGTTCGAAAATCTTGGAAAGATTTTCCTCAGGTATCCCTACGCCGGTATCGCTGATATGTATGTACACGTCGCTCTCCGACGCTTCGGTCTTTATGGAAAGCACCCCGCCGTTGTCCATGGCGGCCATGGCGTTTTTGATAAGATTAAGGAGGGCCTGTTTCATATAACGCTCGTCGAATTCTATGGGAGCCAGGTCTCCGGCAAGGTCAAGCCTTGTTTCAATATGGGCCGCTTCAAGTTCAAAACGGACAAAACCCACAAGGTCCTGTATGAGGGCGTTGATGTCCCCTTCCCTGACTTCAATGTTCATGGGCCTGACCGCGAAGAGAAAATCAACAACGATATGGTTGAGCCTGTCTATCTCCTCATTCACCACGCTGAGGTATTTGTCAAGAACAGTCCTCTGGTTCCGGGGGAATTTTTTGATGGCTTTCTGGATGAGCTGTATGTGAATCGATATTGAACCGAGGGGATTTTTTATTTCATGGGCGACTCCCGCCGCAAGGGTGGTAAGGCTTGCCAGGTTCTCCGCCCTGCGGAGCCGGGCCTCCCGTGTTTTACGTTCGGTGATTTCCTGCACATGAACCAGAGAACCGGTAACATGGCCGTCCTTGACCAGGGGAAGCACGCTGACGCTCAAAAGGCGGTGTATGCCTTTGATCTCGACGGTAAATTCCCTGTCCAGGGCCTTGTCGCCGTTTCGCAGGGTATGCTCAAGGAATTCGGCTACCGTATCGTCCCGGACAGAGCTCCATACAGGCTGGCCTCCCGGCTCATAGGCGCTTATGGGAAGGTAACGCTCGGCGTATTTATTGGTCAGGATGAGGTTGTGGTTCTGGTCGCAGACAAGAACCCCTTCGGTAAGGGAATTCATCACGGTTTCGAGCCGGTCTATTTCGCCGGCGGCCTGTATGAGCAGTTCTTCAACCTGGTCCCTGGTAAGTTTGGGAAGTTTTTTCAGCGCCCGTTCAATAAAATACCGCATAACGCCCTCACTGTCCGCCGGAACGCAGGATGGGCCCGGCCGGGAACGCCGGGCAGACGGTGAGCCCCTCTTTTAATTCCACAAAGAGCCGTTCCAGCGCCAGGGAAGGATTCTGGTTATACACCATGTGGGCGTCTCCCGCGTCGCTGATTCTTTTCAGGGCGTACTCACGGAATACAAGGGCTTCTTGCCCGCCGTCCCTAAGAGCGCCTGAGATAAGGAACAAAAGCCGGGCAAGGAAACGGCCGAAAAGCCCCCGTACCTTGAACCTGCCGGTACGCTTCATGAGTTCGCCGATAAGCTCCCCCATGTCGGCGGGACGGCCGAGCCCGCCATCCTCGGCCAGGGGGCTTGCGTATTTTCCCAGGGCAAGCAGCACCGGGGAAACGCCGGCCTGGTCCCGCCGGGCGGAAAAGGCCCCTGCCGCGAAGGAGGCGGCGAACCACGCTGCCAGGGGAAGGAGTTCTTCTTCGGAAGGGGGAATAAAGGCGTTAAGGTAGTCCATGAGCGTTCCCGGCAATACGCCGTCCCTGTCCCTGAATACCCTGCGCAGCACTTCTTCCTCCACGGCCTTTTCGCGCCGGACAAAACGGTACACCCTGAGCCGCGAGCGCACGGTGGGGAGCAGGTCCCCTTCGCGCACCGCGCAGAGTATAATGGTAAGATAGGGCGGCGGTTCTTCAAGAATTTTAAGCAGTGAATTCCTCGCCCCCTCCTGCATGCGGTCGGCGTTTTCGATGATGAGAATTTTCCTTTTGCCCCCCGGCGCGAGGCGGCTCCAGTAGGCGGCCCGCCGTATACGGTCAACAGGTATGTGGCCGCCCAGGCCCTCGGCTTCAAGATCAACGGCAAGGGCAAGTACGGTATCGGCAAGGGCCAAACTCCCCTCCCCGTCTTCAGGCGCCCGGGAAAAATCCTCAAGCTTTTCGTCCAGGTCAAGAAGAATGCCGTTTATTTTTTTCAACTTGGGGTCCCCTTCCCAGAGCACGGGAGAAAAACGGAGGAGGAGCTTCCGCACGGCCCTTAAGAACAGAAGCCGTGTTGAACTGTTCGCGCAATCCTTTGAGAGGCTGTGCCTGCACGCGGCGATTTCGGCCGAGAAGGGTTTGGAACCCAGGACCAGCATGTCCTGGCTGCCGAGATGACGGTGTGAAGCGCAGGAAGCGCAGGGGCAGTTCCAGCTTCCGTTCCCGCCGCAGGAAAGGACGCGGCCGAGTTCCAGGGCGGCGCTGCCTTTCCCCGACGCCTCGGGCCCGGTAAAGAGTATTGAAGGGGCGAGTTTTTCCCCTTCAATATCCCGGATAAGCTGGCTTGTTATCTCCTGGCCGAGTATGTTCTCAAACATCGTTCCCCCGCTCAGACCGCCCGGCTCATCAGGAATTCCCTGAAAGCGCCGATAAGCGGAATGAGGTGCCTGGCAAAGAAACTGCTTTCCAGCAGTTCGCCGGCCTTAAAAACAGGCTGGACATACATAATAAAGATCACAATCGAAATAATGACAAAACCCTCAACAAAGCCGAAAATAAAGCCCAAAAGCCGGTCCAGCCAGACAAGGCTGATGCGTATGATTATATCCCTGAGTATATATTCAAGCACCTTAACCAGTATGAATATGAGTACGAAGATACTCACAAAGGAAAGTATTTCTGGAATGAAGCGCATATCAAGGGAATTCCGTACAAAGGCGGCCCCGCCGCGGTAGAGAAAAAAAGCGCCGGTAATGCTGAGGAGCAGGGCGGCCATGGACATCACTTCCTCTATGAGCCCCCGCAGGGTACAGCGTATGATGATGATGGCAAGAAGGCCGGTAAAAATAAAATCCAGAACCGTAAAAGTCATGACGCGTTATCCCCGCCTATGGAATGTAACATGGTTTCGGCGATACAAGAGGCCGCGTCGGTCCTGCCCATCTCCCTGGAACAGGCGGCCATGGCGGCCAGCTTCCCGGCGTCGTCAGCGAGGGCGAGTACGCGGGAAAGACCCTGCCCGTTCCGCAGTTCTTCCGGCGCGAGCACCACGGCGGCGCCGGCCTTTCTGAACACTTCGGCGTTTTCCACCTGATCGCCCCTGGTTCCTCTTCCCCTGAGGGGTATGAGCACCATGGGTCTGCCCAGGACAGCGCATTCCCAGAGGGTACCCGCGCCGCTCCTTCCCAGAACCAGGTCAGAAGCGGCAAGCACATGGGGCATTTCCCGGTTAAGGTAGCGGCAGGGCCTGTAGCTTTCCGTCGCGGCCGGGGCCTCCCATTTGCTTCCGGTCTGATGCACCACGGTAAAGCGGGACACAAGGCCGGGCAGCCACGCGGCGACAAGTTCGTTGATTTCCAGGGCGCCCTGGCTTCCCCCGAGAACAAGGAGTACGGGCTTTTCGTCTGAAAGACCGAGAAAGGCCCGCCCTGTTTCCCGGCAGGCCCTGAAAAAGACCCCGCGCACAGGATTGCCCGAGACTTTTACCCTGGAGGCGTATTTTCCAAGGCGGCGCGCGGTTTCGCCGTAGGCGGTAAAAATCATCCTGGCAAAGCGGGCGTTTATCCGTGTGGCCAGTCCCGGACTTAGATCCGACTCGTGGGTAAAGACCGGAATCCCCAGGGACCGGGCCGCGGCGCAGGGCGCCACACTCACAAAACCGCCCTTGGAAAAGAGCGCGGCGGGCCTTTCTTTTTTTAATATACGGCGGGAAGCGAAAAAGCCCGAAAGAACCCTGAACATGTCAAGAACGTTTTTGAAGCTAAGATAACGGCGGAGTTTTCCGGCTGAAACACCGTAAAACAAAATGCCCGCTTCCTCAACAATGGACCTGTCCATGCCGTTGCGGGAACCTATCCAGAAAACCCGTATCCCTGAAGCCGCGGAGGAAGTCCCGCCGTTTTCCGGCGCGCTTTCCGCCGCTCCCGGCGTTACAAGGGCCTCGGCCACGGCTATACCGGGATAGATATGTCCTCCGGTTCCCCCCCCGGTCAGGGCTATCGTAAGCATGTGTATACAGTACAGGATTTTCCCGTTTTCCGCAATTATGAGGAATTCACGGTGCCGGGAACTTTACCGGTTCTCCAGTTTGGCCATGCACTGGCCCATATAGGCAAGGGTGGCGCCGTCTTCCGGGAGGAGTTCCAGAACCCTGCGGAAATTCAACAGGGCTTCCGAGTATTTCTTTTTTCTGAAACTCATCATCCCTTCCTCAAAGAAACGGTTCGCTTTCATCTTGAGTTCAAGAATGTCGGGAGTTACGGCGTCAAGTATTTCATAGAACGGTATGGGCATACTCTTGCCTCGGAGTTTTACCGCGCCAAGATAGCGGTACATATACGCGCCCGGATTTTCAAGCTGCTTAAAGGTATCCCCCGAAATAACCAGCGATACATTGTAGGCCTTGCACATGCCCTCGATGCGGCTCGCCAGGTTTACCGCGTCGGAAATAACCGTGCTCTGCATGCGGTCCTCAACGCCCACAACGCCTATCATCAGGGGACCCGTATGTATGCCTATACCCATGGAAAGGGGCCTGTAGTCCATCTTTGCCCGGTGCCCGTTGTATTCGAGTATCTTTTTCTGAATCTCTATGGCCGAGCGCACAGCCTGGTCCGCGCCGTTGTCCTGGGGAAAGAGGGCCATGATGGCGTCGCCTATGTACTTGTCCACAAAGCCCCCGTTCGCGCTGATGATGGGAACAATGCGGGAAAGATAGGAATTGATGAATTTGAAACTCTCCTCGGTGGAGAGGTTTTCCATCAGGGATGAAAACTGCCTGATGTCGGAAAAGAAAATGGTCATTTCTTTTTCAACATGGTCCCCCAGTTTAAGGTCGGCGACTGAGACACGGTTCAGTATTTTGAGAAAGGCCTGGGGTACAAAGGGGCTGCACTCGCCGGAATCCTCCTCAGGCAGGACTTTCTTTTCCTTGTCGTCAAAACCCAGGGGCATTTCAATCGCGTCTTCGGCAAGGGGCACGGCGGCGGGAGAAAACGCGGTGTCCGGCACGGCATCCGATGCCGCGTCCGGCGCGGTATCCGGCACAGCGTCCCGGTTTCGGCTGTAAGAGCCTTTAAGATCAAGGCAGTTCCACAGAAACCATGACATGGTCCAGAACAGGACGCTGAGCAGGGTATAGCCGCCGAGAAGGGAAAGGCCGGTAAAGAGTATACATAGCGAAAGGTAGATGTAGCTTGGCCCCGGCTTTTTCTGCCCGCCCCTGTACCGGTACTGGCGGAACAGGGCAAGGAAAAGTTCCAAACCAAGGGCCGCAGCGGCAAAGCTGTTGACCGGCCTTCCGGAAAGCAGGGCCGCCAGAAAGGGAAAAAGACTTAAAAAAACCAGGAGCCCGTTTTCCTTCCGCGAGGCTCCCCTCCCCTTGAGATGCCAGGAAAGCAGGTTAAATGAACAAAACAAAAACAGAAACAGGCCGATAAAACAAAAAAAGGAACCCGGCGCGGGGCCGGTAAGGCCAAAAAAGGCGGCGAAAAAACCAAGAACCGCGACAAACTGGGCGGCCGCGCTGATAATCCTGAGCCGGCCGACAGCGGCC